>CAZOOT010000076.1:0-16816 GCA_964581455.1 uncultured Chitinophaga sp.
TTTTTAGCCTACTACAAAATGAATACCCTGCACCTGCATTTGAGTGATGACCAGGGCTGGCGTATTGAAATTAAAAAATGGCCAAGGCTAACAGAATATGGCAGCAGCACACAGGTAGGCGGGGGCAAGGGTGGGTTTTATACTCAGGAGCAATACAAAGATTTGGTTCAATATGCGGCAGACAGATTTTTAACCATCATTCCTGAAATAGATATGCCCGGGCATACCAATGCTGCACTGGCATCCTATCCTGAACTGAATTGTAATGAGAAGGATAAAGAGCCCAAACTTTATACCGGTATAGAAGTCGGTTTCAGTTCTTTATGTACGAAGAGTGAAAAAGTGTATGAGTTTGTAAATGATGTTTTAACTGAGTTGGCAGCTTTAACTCCCGGTTCATATTTACATATTGGCGGAGACGAAAGTCATGCTACAAGAAAAGAAGATTATATCCTTTTTATAAACCGGGTTCAGGGAATGGTAAAAAAGCTGGGTAAGCAGGTTATTGGTTGGGATGAGATAGCACTTTCGACCTTGCAACCACAAAGTATAGCTCAATATTGGGCAGATACTGCCAATTCGAAAAAAGCAGTAAAGCAGGGAGCAAAAATAATAATGTCACCTGCCACACGGGCATATATGGATATGCAATACGATTCCACAACAAGATTGGGTTTGCATTGGGCAGCTTATATTGAAGTGGATCAGGCTTACAACTGGAATCCTGCAACATTGGTTAGCGGTATTGAACGAAAAGATATCATTGGCATAGTAGCACCTTTATGGACTGAAACGATAGAGAACATGAATGATATTGAGTATATGGTCTTTCCCCGTTTGCCGGGATATGCTGAAATAGGCTGGTCACCGGCTGCCGGCAGAACCTGGGATGAATATAAAGTTCGGTTAGGAAATCATGCAGCACAAATGAAGGCAATGGATATAGATTTTTATCCGTCTAAACTTATTGAATGGAAAGAATAAAAGATGGAATATTCATTGGTTAAAATGAAAATGGGTTTATCAGAAAAAATTATTTACTACAGAAAATGGATGCGTAAATTAAATTCCTCTTTTTAATATTTAGCTGAAACCTTCTTGGCCTATCAAAAGATTTTTATTTAAAATTCTACTTAATTCTTATTTTTCACTACCCATGTTTGCTGCCAGAATTCATCCACAACATTTGTTTTGACCTGCAATGTATAAGTGCCTGCTGTTGATGGTTTGAATAAAAAATCGGCTGTTTCTCCCACACCAAATTTTGGACTTTCTTCCAGGTTTACATGTTGAATGTCGGGCTTTTCATTTCCATCTTTTGCTACAAATTTTATTTTAAAAGGTTTTCCGTCCTTTAATAATTTTATTTGAACTTTTCCTGCAGGAGCAATATTCATTAATCGCAACCGATGTGTTTCGCCTGTAAATATTTCCTGAATAGGTTGTTTATTGCCTCCATTCAACTCAAGTTCATCTATGGTTAATGGATCAGGTTTTTTCCAGCCGACAATATAAAAGTGATCTGTTTTCGGATCATAGGTTTCATTTTCTCCCATTACAATCAGCGGTCCATATATTCCGTTTGTTAATTGGTTGATATCATCATGATGACTGTGATAAATATAACTGCCTGGCCGCATTAATGTCAATTGATAAGTAAATTTTTCTCCCGGTTGAATGATCTTTGAAACTTTACCATCGGAAGCACTCCATCCCGGAACACCATCTGCCCAACTATCTAAATCCAGTCCATGCCAATGTATGCTGGTAGAAGAAGACATTCGGTTGTTTACGGTAACAAATGTAGGCTGGTATTGTTTAAGTATCAGGACAGGGCCGGGGCTTGTAAATTTTTGTCCGGTTGATTTTTTATCTGGCAAAAATGAAAAACCGTTACGTAGTGATGAATCAGTTTTGTATTCATTTACATATAAATTTATATCTCTGCTATCTCCTTTTGAAATCAGGTCACTGGGGCCTGGTTTTATTTTTATTCCTATCACCAGTCCGGCCATATGCTCTTCATGTCCGGTTTCATCTATTGCAGCTGCACCTGGTAATCGTATTTCCGGAACCACATGAAAGGAAAGATGACAATGGAATAACCAGTTGCCCGGACGGGAAGCCACCCATTTCATACTCATTGTAGTATATGGTGTCAAGGATTCTGTTACAACAGTTGGTTCCATATCCTTTTTATAAATTTCATCTGCCAGCATAGAACCTTTTGATAGTACTTTGTAGTTAAACCCGTGAAGATGCATTGGGTGTAACCGGGTTGAACTGTTTATTATCCGCCAGCGAAGTGTATCTCCAACAGATGGCGTAAAGAGTTCGGTAAAGGGCCATGATTTTCCATTGATGGTTAAAGATTCAAGCCATCCGGGTGAATAAAGAGCAGTATCAATTTGTGTACTGAATATATTGATCACCATAACGCGGTCTGGTAAAGAACCTTCTTTGGGATCAATAATAAATGCACCGCTTAATTGATCCTCTTCTTCTCCAGCATCGGAACTTCCGGCCCCCAATTTCATCCAGTACATATAAGTACCCGGTCTGCCACTTTCAAAACTTATATCTTTTGTTTCTCCCGGTTTTATTATTAAACTGTCAGCTAATGTTGACGGACGTTGTTGAAACCCATACACCGTAATCGTTGAATCTTTAAGTGTGTTATGAATGAATGCATGTATTATAGTGCCTGTATTTACACGGATCATTGGCGCTGGAATAGTGGGTGCTTTACCCTTTTCAGCAATTGTTATCAATCTTAAACCCGGCCTGTTATCAGTTTCAGGAAAAAAATCACTCCATACAACCTCAAGCGATAATTCCAGCACATTATTTTTAAGTATTCCTGCTGCAACTGTATTATTATTAGGAACAACTCTTTGGTAATTTGATTTATCTCCCTGATAAATTAACCGTGGATGTTCTATTCTTATAAAATCAGAAATGGTAAATGAACCGGGACCGCAGGAAATTATCTCCCGAAGAGGAATACTATTCTTTGAATCAAAATTTTCAGAACCCCTGAAACCAAATAAAGAAAGAATAATTACTAAATGAACAAGCAAGACTTTATACATGTGAGTAGCTTTAGTTTGTGGCATTTAAATATACTCAATTGTAAATAAACGGTTGACTATGCCAGTTGATGCAGATTTCCTGAGCCAGAAAATACCGGTTGTCTATAAAAAGGTCAGTTTATCACTACACCGATTGATTCTTATAAAAAAATTATTCTTTATTTAAAGTGAAATTATATTTTCTGATCACTTTTCGGGGCTTGCCATCGGCAGCAGTTACAGGCTGCATGACCGGAGCTGTCATGGCAAATCTTTCAAGAATTTGTTCCTGCAGAAATGAGTTCTCAGGCGATGGACTTACTTTATTAAAGGCAACCTGTCCGCTAGTTCCTATTTCATAATCAACCAGAATAAAGTAAGAGCCATTTTTTATTTTTTTGTTGGGAAGTACTTCTGTAATAAAAGTGCTGATAATGGAGTCCATGTATTCTTTCAGTATCACATTATTATCTTTTATTTCAGCTTTTGTATTTCTGATTTCTTCTGAAGAGTTTATTGCAGAATCAGGCAGATTGGTTTTTCCATTTATTGATGAATCCTTTGCAGAAGCATTTACTTTTAGTTTAACTGAATCCGCTTGTTTCTTGGTTGTAGTATCAATTTTTTTACTCAGGTCATCAGTTTTCCTGATCACAGAGCCGGTATCTGATTTCAGTTTCCCGCCATACAAAGCATCTTTGAGGGATTGTGCATTTGTAGTCACAGAAAAAACGATCAATAAAAAGAAGATTCCTTTTTTCATGTCAGATTATTTTAATTAAGAAAAAACAGATGCTTGTTTTTCTATCTGCAAGTTAGGAATCAAAAATGTTAGCGGACTCATAATTTATTGTTTAACACGGGATCATTTATAAATACTTTTTTCCACTGACAGGAATATTAATACTTTCTGTTTAAGGTATAACTGAAATCTTCGTCACCAGTCAGTAATTTTCCATCTGCATCTGTAAACACAAGGATGTTTTCGTCTAATTTTAAAAGATAAATTAACCCTTTTTCATGTTCATCATTAAGTTGGTAAATAATTCTGCCGTTTTTACCAGAAATAATTTTCCAGTCTCCTTTTCTGCCTTTTGTATTGCGGTAAGTTGTTCCATATAATTTGTAAATGCCAGGTATTTGTTTTTTAGCAGAAGAATATAAAGTGATGAGCCATTTAAGTTTGTAGCATTCCATTTCCAGAGAGACAATTCCCGGAACCTTGCAAGGCGTTCTTCCTTCAAATGCCATTGAATCTTTTAAAAAACCCGGTTTTGCAATTAAATTTACATGATCAGAAAAAATTGGATGAATATTATTTAATGAATAACTCCATCCCGCATTTCCTACCAACAGGGAATTGTCAGCATCTAAAAAATGAAGCAGATCATTGTTCAACTCTGTTAATTTTAAAATTTGACCATGATGGAACAGATGGTAAATATTTTTTTCTTTTTTATAAATACCGTTCATTGAAACATGTTTACCTCCGTTTATAAACCCGTTAGTATTGTTTTGGCCAATACCATAATTACAATCCAGAGTGAAATGGCTATTAGTCAGGGTTAATTTCCAGCGGATAAAATCTATTGAATCGGTTGCCGGTATTTGAAGAAAAGCCCTGATTATAGATGCAGCAGGGGTACTGGCTGTAAAATATTTTTCTTCAGCAGTTGCACAGGAAACCATGAATTGAATAGTCAAAAAAACAGGAACAAATTTCATAATATGTCCAAAGTTGAAGCAAATTTATATTCGGGAAAATAAATTTATATCAAAAGCTTTTTATTCGTGTCTAAATGTTCAGTTCAATTGACTAAAATCAATGCCGGAGATCTTGTAATTAAATAGTCTGAAGATTAAACTTGTCTTAGTAATTTTACTCAATAGTCTTTATAAATCTGTATGATGAAAATCAAGCACTACAATCTTATTGAAGTTATTCACTAATTTCAAATCTATGACATTACTGTATAAGTGGAGAAAGTTGTTAGCGCTTTGCATTTTTCTGACTTCTTTTTTTATAATATCAGGACAGGATTACCGTGCAATGCACGGATCAGCTTATGGAGGGAGTTTAACAGTAGCAAACAATCCTGCATCAATAGTACATGTACCAATTATTTGGGATTTCACCCCACTGGCTTTTCAGTTTAAGCACAGTACTAATGCATTTACAATTAATAATTCATCTTTCCTTTCTTTGGATAATAAAGACACAGAGATCCGTCTTAATAATGGTAAGTACAAGAGTTTTGCAATGGCAAACCAGGATATTCGATTGTTGAATACCAGTATCCGGGTTGGCAATACTGCTGCTATTGCTTTTGGCGCATCCATGCGTTCTTATATTTCTGCCAACACTTCTTCACTGCTTTTCCAGGATACGGTTGTAAAGATCAGGGGATTTATGGGCAATAATATTTCTAATACACCGGCTTCAGCTGAAGCCAGGGGCCATGCCTGGGCGGAAATATTCGGAACTTATGCCCGGACCATAATCGATAATGGCGATGCAATTTTAAATGCAGGGATTACTTTAAAATCCAGTATTGGAATTGCCGGAGGATATAGAACTGCTACAGATCTTAATGAAACAGCCGGGCAGGTAAATAATTCACCTGGTTATTATTTAACCAATGGGTTGCTTAATTACGGTTTTTCATCTAACATAGATGTATTGGATTCATCTGTTGATTTTAAATCTTCAAAAAAAGAATTCTTTAAAAGAACATTTTCCACAGTTGGATTTAGTTTGGGTGCAGAATATATCGTGCCAGCTAATTTTGTTGGGAACGGAAATGGATATGAGTATGATTTTAAACTTGGATTGTCTTTACTTGATATCAGCCCCAACCGTTTTCAATACAGTGGTTATAGCCGGACTGCCATTCTGAATAAAAACAATGTATCTGATTCATTGCTCGATGATTTTTTTGATAATATTTCTGATGCTGCTTCACTTGCCGATAGTTTATATATTATATCCGGTTCTGAGAGTCCAATCCCCGGTAACTTTACAATTTTTCAACCTGCAAGAATTGTAATCAATGCAGATAAACATATTTCCGGAAATATATTTGTAAATGGAGAATTGACCATTCCTTTACAAACTCTGGCTGGAAAAAAAATACTTCAGGCCCGGGATATGAATTTTATTAATCTTGGGATCAGGTACGAAACCAGGCAGATGGGAATTTATTTACCGGCATCATTGAACAACAAAATGCATTTTTGGATTGGTGGCGCATTCAGGATGGGTCCCGTATTATTAGGCGTGCACAACTGGGCCAATGTTTTTGGGAAAAATAAAATTCAGGATGGTGGCGCCTATATTGCAATTACATTCCGGATCGGTGAAAAATTCAGAGCTTCTGAAACTATTCAAAATTCCGGTAAAGCACTTAAGCAAATGAAATGCCCGCCATCAGTACAATAGGAAACTAATTACCGGCAAACTCCATTATAATAATACTGAATTGATATCTTAATACATCTATTCCTAACTTAGAAGTATGAATATAGTTGTTGGACAGAAAGCATTTCGAAGTATTACACTTACTGCAAAACATGTAAAAGCATTTGCAGAATTAAGCGGTGATTATAACCCGCTTCATTTTGATGAAGCGTTTGTTGCCAACACTAAATTTAAAAAATTGGTGGTACAGGGCGGATTAACTACCGGACTGCTTCATGCACTGGTAGCGATGGATTTGCCCGGACCGGGAACTGTTTTTCTTAGCCAGAACTGGAAGTTCGCTGCACCGGTTTTTATTGGTGACACTATAACTGCGGAAGCAGAAGTAATAAGTATTCATCCTTCAAAGCCCGTCACTCAATTGAAATTTAAAGTAAGCAGGCAGGATGGGGAAATAGTTTTGGATGGAGAAGCCTGGTGTTATACTTTTTCTCCTGATGAATAAAATCAGATGACAGATATAATTTCTTTTTAATATTGAGGTGCAAAAAAAAGCTCCCGGCATTTCCGGGAGCTTTACAGTTTTTAAAAATATTATTTTACCAGTAATAACTCAATTTCATTTTTACCCGGCGGTTTAACTGACGGCCCGCAGCTGTTTTGTTATCTGCTATCGGGCTGGTTTCACCATAGCCAGTTGATCTCAGTCGATTTTCTGCTATGCCTTTCTCCAGGAAATATTCCCTTACAGCATTAGCCCTGTTATGACTTAAAGTATGATTATATTCATCGTTACCTACCCAATCCGTATGACCATCTATCTGGAGGTACATACCCGGATTTTCATTTAATATTTTCACTACATCATCCAATCCCTTAAAGGATTTACTCAATATTTGGTATTTAGCAGTGGCGAATAATATATATTTTGCTGCATAATCAACCCTTTTTATAATTTCTGGTGGAATGATCGGGCATCCCTGATTTTCTCTAGGCCCCGGAATGGTTGGACATCTGTCTTCTTTATCATTTAACCCATCACCATCTGTATCAGGAATCGGGCAACCCTGGTATTCTATTACTCCAAATACTGTTGGACATTTATCTTCTTTATCATTTAACCCATCACCATCTGTATCAGGAATCGGGCAACCCTGGTATTCTATTACGCCAAATACAGTCGGACATTTATCTTCTTTATCATTAATGCCATCACCATCTGTATCAGGAATCGGGCAACCATCATATTCTCTAACGCCGGGTACAGTCGGGCATTTATCTTCTTTATCATTGATGCCATCACCATCTGTATCAGGAATCGGGCAACCATCGTATTCAACTACACCAGGCAGATCCGGACATTTATCATCTTTATCATAAATGCCGTCACCATCCCTGTCTGGTGGTAGTACAATTGTTTTTTTACCAAATAATCGTAAACCCAATGTAACCTGGAAAGCCTGGTTAAACTGATCACCGGCTTTATTTGCCCAGACATCCTTCATTCCGCGTATATAACGGAAATCAACATGAAGTATATTTTTTGGAAATAACTGTATTCCGCCTACTAAAGAGAAATCAGTTTTTTCTATTGAATCTTTAAAGTTTTCATTATTTGAAGAAGCAAATCGAATGACATCCGCTTTGGCATTCATAAGAAAGTTAGCCTGAGGCCCTGCATAAAATGCAAAAACATTTCCCGCATGCACTTTCAACAAAAGAGGAATAGATATATAATCAAACTTCAGATTATACTGATTGTACCATTGAGGTTGATTGAACCAGGGTGCAGCCAAAACCGGAAAAGTTACATTTCCTCCCATACGTGAATACATTAATTCAGGTTGAATTGAAATAGTATTTCCCAATGGAAACGAAGCCCACAATCCGGCAGTAGCTCCCTTATTCCATGCATCAGATGTCGTTCTGCTCGTTGCATTATCTCCAAAACGGATATTCGAAGTATTCATTCCTGCTTTTAAGCCTCCCAATGTGTTCCAATAGGTGCCCGGTTTTTTTTGAGCCTGCGCACTTAACATAAAAAGACTTAAAAATGCAAGAGATAAAATTTTTTTCATTTTTGTTAGTTTTTAATAATTCTGCTCGTTTATTTTTTTTGAGTTGATGCTACAAAGTTGAAAAACTTAGTTAAACTCATTGTTACACAACTATAGAAAAAGGTTACATCATTCATAGATTAATGCTCATATGTGTACATTCCCAGGAGGTCTTAAATCAAAATATAGTTTTTGAAATAATAATAGCTGACATGATTTGGCAGTGTCAGGAAAAAAAAGGTTAGTTAGATTATTTTTAAATTTTACTTCCGAATGTTTTATTCAGTACCAGGCCATCATTATGCTTCATAGGAGAAAATTCAATAAGTTTATTTTGAAGCGAATAAAATTTGTATAAACAGATTCAGGTCAATATGGCGAAAAGCAGCCATAAGATGCGTTTGCAGTATCGGGGTATGATATTTGACCATTTAAATTGCTGTAAGGTACTTTTCTGAATACTTAAACAAAATACAGCGTCATTCAAAAAAAATATTTATGAAAAAGTTCATTGGCTTTCTGTTTCTGGGCGTGATGTTAACAGTATTATCCTGTACTGAAAAACCAGCTAAAGTGGTTGTAGTTCCTGCCACCCCGGTTATTATTGTGAAAGATCCCCCTGAAAAAGGCACTTCTATCACCCTGGATAAAAACGGTGTGAAAGTGGAAACTAAAAAGACGGCTGTTACTATTAAGAATTAGTATGTAATTGAACATTTCCCGGGGAATATGCATGCTCATATTTCTCCGGGCATTGCTATGGAACAGGCCAACCTAAGCTGCCAGATTCTTCCATATAATCATATATTACTATTACAAAAAACAGATGTGAATCTTGTAACATCATTCCAGCATAGTGTAACAAATTTGCTTCTTAGTACACCATCTTTACAATGATTCTTTTAAAGAAAAAACAAGAATCAAATAATTATGAAATCAATGATTAAATTTTACCTGGCACTGACAATAGTTGCAGTATTGCTGACACTTACATCTAATGCTCAACATGTAAACCTGGGTATAAAAGGTGGGTTAAATGTATATAATATCAAAAATGATAACGGCGCAAAATATGATTCAAAAACCGGGGTTCATTTAGGACTGCTCGGTCATATACATTTGAATAAGGAATGGGCCATTCAGCCGGAATTAGTTTACTCAATACAAGGGGCAAAGTATAATTTCTCAAATTCAGAAACCCGTGTAAACCTTAATTATCTTAATCTACCGGTTTTACTGCAATATATGTTTGACAATGGATTCAGATTCGAAGCAGGCCCGCAGGTTGGATTTTTGATGAGTGCAAAAACCGGGAACAAAGTTGATATTAAAGATAATTACAACGGCATTGACTTTGGTCTTGGAATCGGCCTTGGATATGTTAAACCATCAACCGGTTTCGGAGTAGATGCCAGGTATAATCTCGGATTAAGCGATATTAATGAAAGCAGTGCTGTAAAATCATCTAACAGGGGATTTCAATTAGGAGTTTTTTATCAGTTTAAACATAAATAATTCTACTCTTTAAATATTTTTCAAGGTCAGCAAATTGTTGACCTTTTTTGCATTAAAATTAATTTTCTTATTAATCACAGATTGATCCTGTATGGAAGATTTTAAAATTGTTGTTTTAATCATGGCTATCCTGATCAGTCTGACAGCTATAGCCAATAAAAGAAAACTTCCTTTCCCTGTTTTATTATTAATTGCCGGTCTGATCATTGGATTCATACCCGGATTACCAGAACTGGCAATGGATCCACACGTTATTTTTGTTATCATCATCCCGCCTCTGTTATATGATGCAGCTTCTAAAACATCCTGGCATGAATTCAGGACTTCCATCAGGCCAATATCTGCATTAGCTATAACACTAGTATTTTTTACTTCCTTATCGGTTGCAGTTACTGCATATTATATGATACCCGGGTTTACCTGGCCACTTGCTTTCATTTTAGGTGCTGTTGTTTCTCCGCCTGATGCAATATCTGCATCTGGTATTATTAAAAGATTGGGATTGAACAGAAAAGTGATTACCATTTTAGAAGGTGAAAGCCTTGTCAATGATGCTACAGCATTGATCATGTACCGTTTTGCTGTTGCAGCAGTAGCAACAGGAACTTTTGTATTCTGGGAAGCGGGTCTTCATTTTTTACTGATTGCCAGTGTGGGTATTCTGATTGGCGTTATCATTGGAATTCTGTTTGTACTTGCACATAAAAAAATTGAGAACAATGCTGTTGTTGAAACCAGTCTTACTTTACTTACTCCATTTGTATCATTCCTTGCAGCAGAAGAGTTTCACATGTCAGGAGAGCTGGCTGTAGTAAGCACCGGTTTAATTATTGCCTGGAAATCACCTGAGGTTTTTTCATATAAAGCAAGGATGAGAACCAGAGTGGTGTGGGACACCCTGATGTTTTTATTGCACGGGTTTGTTTTTATATTAATTGGCCTTCAATTACCATCTATCATTAATGACCTTGGCCGATATCCTTTTTCACAAATACTGGGCTATGGACTGGTCATAAGCCTGGTAACAATAGTTGTACGTATAATTTGGGTTTTTGCCGGTGCTTACTGGCAAAATTACTTTAGAAAAAGAAAAAAATCTTCAACAGACATTGACAGGAGTGATGATACCTGGAAAAATGTATTGATCGTCGCCTGGTCTGGTAGCAGGGGTGTAATTTCCCTGGCTGCTGCAATGGCCATTCCACTGGTTTTGGCCGATGGAGGTAATTTCCCCAAAAGGCATTCAATTATATTTTTATCATTTGTAGTCATTTTTGTCACACTGGTATTTCAGGGACTTACGCTACCGTTGCTGATTCGATGGTTGAAAATAAAACCTCATGATAATAGTGACACTGAAGAAAAAGAACTTCAGTTATTCTTAGCCAACAGTACACTTCATTTTATAGAAAAAGATTTGAAGGTGGAGTTGAGTAATAAATCTGAGACACTATTAAAAAAGAAGTATGATCAGCTGATCAATGATCTTGAAAAGGAATTACACCGTCATAAAAAAGCAAAACATTATGACACAGCAGTAGAAGCAAAAGTGCCAGATGCCCTGGTAAATGCTAAAATTGAAATCAGCAAATTTCAACGGGCTTTGCTATTAAAGATCCATAAGGATGGAGAATTCAGTGATGCGGTGATCAGGCAAGTTGAAAGTGAATTGGATATAGATGAATTGAAATTAAATCTGAAAGTGCCAAAAGAAGAATAACCATTCTGAAAAATTTGCTGGAATGGTTATAAGCAATATCAATAGTCTTTTCTGCTATCTGAAAAATCAGGGAGTCGCAAAAAAAATTTGATAATTAATCTTTGTATTCTTTTACATAAGCAGACAATTCATCTTTGCTGGACTGGCTGCTGAGTAACTCATATATCTGATTGAAATTACTCCGGTCTGTAATTGAGCGATAAGATAATTTAGCCAAATGGAGTCTGTTGCTTTCATAAGACACCAAAGGAATTAATTGCTTTGCTTGTGAACTGCTGAAATAATTACTGGTATTATTAAATACATTGGTCAGTGAATTCATTTGTTCAAAAGGGAAAAATTGTCCCTGAATTGTTTGTAATAAAGTATTAAAGTTGGCATCAGACATTGAAACATTTGGGCTACTTCCGGTGTTGTAATGATTATTTACAAAAGCTTCTAATTCATTCCTGCTTGCCTGGCTGCTGAGCAGATTATAAATCTGGCTGAAATTAACCTGGTCTGTAATACTGCGATAGGATAATTTGGCCAATTGGAGCCTGTCACTTTCAGTGCTGACTATTTGAATCAATTGTTTTACCTGTGATGCAGTAAAGTAATTATTGGTGTTATTAAATGCATTGGTTAAGGAAGTCATTTGAGTATTGGTTGACCATTGATTTTTAATTCCCTCATAAAAAGAATTAAAGCTGGTTTCAGACATAGCTATGCTGATACCGTTGCCTGCGTTATAATTATTTATATAAACCGCCAATTCATTTTGACTGGCCTGGGTATTGAGCAAGCCATATATCTGGTTGAAATTATTCCGGTCCACAATACTACGGTAAGATAATTTGGCCATTTGAAGTCTGTTACTTTCAACACCGATTAATTGTATCAATTGTTTCGCCTGTGAAACACTAAAATAATTTGTAGTGTTGTTGAATGCATTCGTCAAAGAATTCATCTGTGTGGTAACGGGCCATTGATTTTTAATATCCTGATATAATGTATTAAAACTGACACCTGGCATTGCAGCGAGAGGATTGTTACCAGCGTTGTAATTATATTTTACATAGGCAACTAATTCATCTTTACCGGACTGGCTCTCGAGCAAGATATACAACTGGTTGAAATTATCCCTGTCTACGATACTGCGGTAAGATAATTTAGCCAACTGGAGCCTGTTGCTTTCAGAACTGATTATTTGTATTAATTGTTTAACCTGTGAAACGGTAAAATAATTATTGGTGTTATTGAATGCATTGGTTAAAGAGGTCATCTGGGTGCTTACAGGCCATTGCTTATAAATATCCTGGTATAAATTAGTAAAGCTGACATTTGTCATAGCTATTTTGGTGTCATTATCTGCTTTATAATTGTTTACATAAACTGCCAATTCATTTTGGCTGGATTGGACATTGAGCAGGTTATACATTTGGTTGAAATTGCTCCGGTCCACGATACTTCTGTAGGATAATTTAGCCAACTGGAGTCTGTTACTTTCATCAGTAACAAATTGAATCAATTGAATTGCCTGTGAGGTGGTAAAATAATTGCTGGAATTATTGAATGCATTGGTTAACGAGTTCATCTGTGTGCTCACTGGCCATTGCTTTCTGATATCCTGGAATAAAGTATTAAAATTTGGATCTGACATGGCAATATTTGAATTAGTTTCCTCATTGAAATTGTTCACATAAACCTCTAATTCATTTCGGCCGGCCTGGCTTTTAATCAATTCATACAACTGGTAGAAATTACTCGGGTCTGTAATAGTGGGGTAAGACATTTTTACCAATTCAATCCTGGAATCTTCAGAATTTACCTGTTGAAGTAATTGCACTACCTGGTTAGTGGTAAAATAATTTTTTGTTTTGTTAAGCGCATTTGTTATTTCGGAATTCCTCTTATCGGTTGACCTTTGATTTTTTACATTTTTTAATAATATATTAAAATCAGCATCATTCATTGGAAGTTGGCTATAGGAAATCCCTGTATTTTTTGTTTCTATTAATTCAAAACTTCCGTTTCCATTTACTTTTATCAGCATGTCATATCCGTACCTCAGATTAAATGTTGTAGAGATCCTGTCTGATCTGTTTGTATTCCTGTCTGTACGTATAACCTGGAAAGTATGCTGTCCTGTTTCAAGATTATTGAGGTAAATTGTTGTTTTATTACCTGTAGCATCGGTGTTACTTAGGTTATAATCCTTACCATCAACTAATATCTGCAGATTTTTATTACCATTTACAGTAATAGTGATAGCACCCCCAATCAAATTATTATGTGCATGAATTGATAATGCTATAAGAAAACTTATGAGAAATATTGTTAGTTGTTTCATGATAATTATTTATTGAGTAAAAAGATTTTTTGTTACAAAACTGAGCGTATTATTCCGGATAAGTGTTACACAACCGTGGAAATAAGTTACATCATTCTTATAGTTGGATATTTCGCTTTTACCTGAGAAAAAACATTCGATGGGGAAATGGTACAATATATTTAAAAGGATAACGCATAATGCCAGGGATAACCAATTTACTCCTGTTCTGATTTTAGTGAAGAACAAAAATTTATTTTATACCTCAAAATTGACTTCAACTTCAGAATTTAATTATAGAAGATGGACATGTCAAATCATGCTCAGACTAAATGTGTGAATTGTATAACTTTTATATAAAAATATATAATAACAGACCTAGTAAAAAAAGCTAGCTTATGGGTGTTTAATGAACACAAAAACTGAGTCAATACTTAATCCCCAAAACCCGATCAGCTCCATCAGCACTATTCGTTACTTATCTGTAGATGCAGAACAAAAGGCCAATAGTGGTCACCCAGATTTATCAGTAGGTAGGTGCTGTATTAGAAGCAAAAGAAAAAAAGTATGAAATTGATTCCCTCAACACATGAACTCATATCCAGTATGAGGACTTTTTTTCAAGCAAATAATTCCAGGTTTAGTTACCTGGATGAGGAACCTTTAAGGGCCGGACTATTCAGCTCCGACCAGATGGAACGTTTTGGCAAAACACTTGCCATGAACCACAAACTGAGCACTAAACCCGCAAAAGAACATTTGCTCAGGCGGCTTGCTGATAATGAAGATATTTTACAGGAAGTTCGCAAGCTGCTTACTGATTCCATAAAAAAAAAATACCAGATAACCCCCGCAGGAGAATGGCTGATCGATAATTTTTACCTGATTGAAGAACATATTCGAAATGCAAAAATGCATTTTCCAAAAAGGTACAGTAAAGACCTTCCTCAACTTTCAGATGAAGCTGCTGCAGGACTTACAAGGATATATGATATTGTACTCCAGATCATTTCTCACAGTGATGGAAGAATAGATATGGAGAGTCTGAGTGGTTTTATCAGATCGTATCAAACGGTTACCGATCTGCAGATGGGTGAATTATGGGCAATCCCGATCATGCTGCGGCTGGCGCTTATTGAAAACCTACGGCGTGTTTCTGCAAAAATTGCTATTGACCGGGTTGATGGAAATCTTGCAGACCATTGGGCAAATAAAATGATTGACAAGGTGGAGAAAGCACCAAAGGACCTGATTTTGATCATTGCTGATATGGCTCGTTCCAAACCTCCTATGGTAAGTGCATTTGTTTCAGAATTGATTCGCCAGCTAAGTGGAAAAGGCCCGGATCTGGCTATGGCGCTAAACTGGATCGAACAACAATTATCAGAAACAGGGCTAACAAGTGCAGAATTAGTAAATGCAGAAATTCAAAAACAATCTGCCGACCAGGTTTCGGTCAGTAACAGTATCGGCAGTCTTCGTTTGCTTGGCACGATGGACTGGCGGGATTTTGTAGAAACACATAGTATCGTTGAACAAACACTTCGGGAAGATCATACAGGAATTTATGGGAAGATGGATTTTTATACCCGTGACCAATACCGGCATGTGGTGGAGCATATAGCAAAAAATACGGGGCTGACAGAAAATGAAGTAGCCCTTATTGCCATTCAACTTGCACAAGAAAATATTACTGCTGATGAAATTGATGACAGGATAACACATGTTGGTTATTACCTGGTAGGGCCTGGAGTGAGCCAGACAAAAAAGCTGGCAAAAATGAAAGTGCCTGTTACCAAAAAGATCAGGCAATTTTTGCACAAGCATAATCTAAAAGTATATATCAGTGCTGTTCTATTGATCACTTTGGCAATTAGTGCAGTCATCCTGATCAATGCGGAACTGGAAACAAAAGACAACTGGATTCTTATTACTATAGCATTTCTTACGCTGCTTTGCACCAGCCAGCTTACCATTTCTCTGGTTAACTTTTTTTCTACTTTATTGGTAGAGCCACATCTTTTGCCAAGAATGGATTTCTCAAAAGCCGTTCCACCCGATTGCCGGACAATGGTTGTAGTACCGGTAATGCTTTCCAATGAAGCAGAAATTGAAAACTTAACGGAAGCACTGGAAGTTCGTTTCCTGGCAAACAGAAAAGATAATTTACATTTTGCATTACTTACAGATTTTACAGATGCCGGACAGGAAAAACTTCCCGGAGATCATGCCCTTATCAGTTTGGCAGTACAACGGATTGAAGAACTCAATAAAAAATACCATAGTAAAAATAATAACCTGTTTTACCTTTTTCATCGCCCCCGGTTTTGGAACCCGCAGGAAAATGCCTGGATGGGTTATGAAAGAAAACGGGGCAAGATCGCTGAATTAAATGCGCTGCTTCGTGGAGGATCAAAAGAACGTTTTTCATTGATCATTGGCGACCGATCCATCTTCCCGCTGGTAAAATTTGTGATCACACTCGATGCAGATACACAACTGCCCATGGGATCTGCCTGGAAATTAATTGGCACCATGGCGCATCCTTTAAATCATGCCTGGTATGATGAGCAACAAAAAAGGGTAACTAAAGGATATGGTATACTACAGCCCAGGGTTGCCGTTAGTTTACCGGATGAAACCGCATCATTATACAGCAGGATGCATGGAAATGAACCGGGTATTGATCCCTATACCAGGGCTTCATCTGATGTTTACCAGGAT
>CAZOOT010000077.1:0-16767 GCA_964581455.1 uncultured Chitinophaga sp.
TCATTCTTATTTATTTTAAAAACAGGAAGTTAATTATTTGTGGGCTTATTAAAGAATCGATTTCATAAAACATGATACTTATTTAATTTTTTAAAATTCATGACTTAAGCAGTATGTCAATTGAGCTGATAGGTCAACATATTGTTGAAAATATTACAGGAATTTTTTTTCATCCTATTATAACCAAGTGTATTACCTTACAAAAAACAATCCCCGCGAAATGATTTCAAATGAAACGATCAGGTTACTACGCTTACCATTTTCCATTTTCCTTTCACCATTGTATTTTTTTGCATTATCACAGGTTCCCCAAATCAATTGGAGCAAGGCCGGATTAATTTTTGTAATTCTTCACTTTTTGATTTATCCCGCCAGTAACGGATACAATAGTTATATGGACAGAGATACAGAAAGTATTGGCGGCATTGAAAAACCACCTTTGCCTACACGGCAACTTTTTTTACTTACAATTATTCTGGATGTGGCTGCAATTCTGGCAAGTTTTCTTGTTTATCCCTTATTTGCTATTCTTATTCTCTTTTATATTGGTGCATCAAAGGCATATAGTTTCAGGGGTATTCGTTTAAAGAAATATCCTGTAATTGGTTTCTTTATTGTAATTATTTTTCAGGGGGCATTAACTTTTGCATTGGTGTATTCCGGATCCGGCACCAATCCTGATTTTCATATTCCCTGGCAGGGAATGATAATTTGTGCTTTGCTGGTTGGAGGATTTTATCCTTTAACACAGATCTATCAGCACAAACAAGACATAGAAGATGGCGTGGTTTCTATTAGTTATAAACTGGGGTATTCAGGCACTTTTATTTTTTGTACCATCAATTATTTGTTGTCCTGGATAATAATGACTCAGTTTTTTTTAGAGAAGGGAGAAGAGAATAAATTAGTAGTTATTGGCCTCTTATTTTTACCCGTTATTGTTTATTTTATATGGTGGTTTTTACAGGTAAGAAAAAAAGCTGCAGCAGCAAGCTTTAAAAATACAATGAAGATGAACTGGCTGGCAGCCATCTGTACTAATATTGCGTTTATCATATTGTTAACCTGGAGGTGGTTTGAGTAAATTAATATCCATAGGTACTGCCGTTCCGGCATATAAACATAATCAGGAAAATATTCTTGATTTTATGCTACGGGTATATGCACCAGAGGAAAGAGACCGGAGAAAATTAAAATTCCTTTACCATCAGGGGGGTATCGAAACAAGGTATTCTGTGATCCCGGACTATAGTTTGCCGGTGGATCAGTGGCAGTTTTATCCCCGTACCGAAGACCTGCACCCCTTTCCAAATATAGAACTGCGGATGAAATGGTTTCAACAGTATGCGGCAGCATTATCCCTTAAAGCAATTCATCAATGTTTGGGAAATATTTCTTCAAATAAAATTACACACCTGATCACAGTAAGTTGCACCGGCATGAGTGCTCCGGGACTAGATCTTGAATTGCTGGAACTATTAAAACTTCCACCTACTACTTTCAGAACCTCGGTAAATTTTATGGGTTGTTATGCTGCCATTCAAGCTATGAAAATCGGAGATGCTTTTTGCAAAGAAGATAAAAATGCAAATGTCCTGATTGTGTGTACGGAATTATGTACCCTGCATTTTCAAAAAGAAAATACCGTCGATAATATTACCAGCAGCATGTTATTTTCTGATGGCGCTGCCGCTATTTTGATCAGTGGATCTGAAAAAGCCGAAGGTTTAACGATAGAGCATTTTTACTCAACGGTTGTTACAAAAGGGAAAAAAGATATGGCATGGGAGCTTTCTTCCAAGGGCTTCCTGATGACATTGAGCAGTTATATTGCTGACATGATTGAAGAAAATTTTGATCAGCTGGTTCAGCATTCATTGGAATCAGCCGGTATAGAGAAAAAGGAGATTGGTTATTGGTGTATTCATCCCGGAGGGAAAAAAATATTGGCGTCGGTAAAGAATAGTCTTGCCTTTACAAACGGTGAACTGGAGTTCAGTTATGATGTTTTAAAAAATTATGGCAATATGTCCTCGCCTACTGTACTGTTTGTATTACAAAAAATAATGATGGCTTTAAACAAAAAAGAAAAAAAGAAAATTTTTAGTGCTGCTTTTGGCCCGGGTTTAACCATGGAAACTGTAATCTTTTCTTCATGAAAAATTTTCACCGGAGAAGCGAACAAAAAGAACTGATGGATGGAGATGATATTTCATTTGAAGCAATGTCACAAACGTTGAAGGAATTGAATATCATAAACACCCGGCTGGGTGGCCACGCCATTACTTTAGAAGGTCTGCGAAAGCTGAATGATACGGGCCGGGGAATTGTTGTATGTGAAATCGGTTGTGGCGGAGGCGACAATCTTTTTGCTATTCATAAATATTGCCTGAAAAAAAATATTAAGGTTGATTTTATCGGCATTGATATGAATGCAGCATGTATCGCATTTGCAAAACAACAATATCCGCATTTACCCTGCCGGTGGATCTGTAGTGATTACGCTGCTGTAAATCTTGGAGTTGAATTACCAACAATAATTTTTTCCTCATTGTTTTGTCATCATTTTACAAATGATCAATTAATAATTCAGTTGCAATGGATGAAACAAAATAGTGAAAAAGGATTTTTTATTAACGATTTACACCGGCATTGGCTGGCTTATTATCTTATCAAAT
Source organism: uncultured Chitinophaga sp. (assembly GCA_964581455.1). GTDB lineage: Bacteria > Bacteroidota > Bacteroidia > Chitinophagales > Chitinophagaceae > VBAS01. The sequence goes on from CAZOOT010000077.1 coordinate 2,679, forward strand.
ATATCACCCGGTTTTTCAGTAAGTCTTACCTGGTAAAAAATGATGCCTGTGTATCTGTGGCAAGAAGCTTAACAAAAAAAGAATGGCTATTGATCCTGGATAAAGCAGGTATAAAAAAATATCAGGTCCGCTGGCGCTGGGCTTTCAGGTGGTTAATTGTTTTTTCGAAAGAGTCTCCTGAACAAATGTAAAATAAGATACTTGTCAAATGAACCTATATATGATGTCGGAATTGCGGGAGGCGGTCTTGCGGGACTTGCCCTGTCCATTCAATTGTCTAAAAAGGGATACCGGGTAATTTTATTGGAAAAAGAAAAATATCCTTTTCATAAAGTATGTGGAGAGTATATCAGTCTGGAATCCTGGGATTTTTTAAATAATGTGGGTGTAGACCTGGCTCAAATGAAAGTACCCCTCATTAATCAATTAGAAATATCTGCGATAAACGGAACGCTGATAAAACACCAATTACCATTAGGTGGATTCGGTATCAGTCGTTATCAACTGGATAATACCCTGGCCAAACTGGCCCGTGCCAACGGTGTTACCATTCTTGAAAATACGATCGTACGGGATATTGTCTTCGATGGATCTTCCTTTACCATCGAATCGTCAAACGAATTATTTTTTGCTAAAATGGTTTGCGGTTGTTTTGGTAAACGGAGTAATATGGATATTAAATGGAAACGACCGTTTAGCACAACCAAAAAAAATAAACTCAATAATTATATTGGAGTAAAGTATCATGTGCGGGGAATTTTTCCCGGGGACACTATTGCCCTGCACAATTTTAAAAACGGATATTGTGGTCTTGTAAAAATTGAGGATGATCTTTATAATCTTTGCTATTTAACATCTGCAGCCAATCTTCAGAAAGTAAATGGCGACATTAAAGAAATGGAAAAAACAATTTTGGGGAAGAATCAGCACCTCAAAAAAATATTTGCTGAACTTAATAGTACGCATGAACCACCTTTAACCATTTCTCAAATAAGTTTTGATAAAAAATCTCAAATAGAAAATCATATTCTGATGGTCGGGGACGCAGCAGGCATGATTACACCTTTATGTGGAAATGGAATGAGCATGGCTCTTCATGCAAGTAAGTTAGCGGCTGGGTTAATTCATGATTTTCTCAGCGGTAAAATTTCCAGGGATGAAATGGAAAATAAATACACCCGGCAATGGCAACAGTTATTTGCCAAACGATTGCAGATGGGTCGAAGAATTCAGCAATTGTTTTCTCATACATGGCTCACCAGTTTATTTTTAATCATCATCAAGCCTTTCCCCTCTCTCATTAACGCATTAATAAAAAAAACACACGGACAATCTTTTTAATGACTTCTTGCAGCGATCACTTCCCTATCCCTTCGTACCTTGCGCCCATGATTGATTACCTGGAAGGTTTGAATGAAAAACAACGTGAAGCCGTGCTGCATATCAATGGTCCCCTGATGATTGTAGCCGGTGCCGGCAGCGGAAAAACCAAAGTATTAACGACAAGAGTGGCTCACCTGATGGCCAATGGTGTTGATTCTTTTCATATACTGGCACTTACTTTTACCAATAAGGCCGCGAAGGAGATGAAAGAACGGGTAGAGCATATTCTTGACAATAATGAAGCAAGAAATCTTTATATCGGCACTTTCCATTCTGTATTTGCCAGAATATTAAGGGCTGAAGCGGAAAAGATCGGTTATCCAAAAAACTTTACCATTTACGATACCGATGATTCGAAAAGTGTGGTGAAGACAGTGATCAATGAACTGAATCTTGATGATAAACATTATAAGCCCTCTACCGTTTATAACCGGATCTCTTCGGCAAAAAACTCCCTGGTAGGCCCGGTGGAATATGCCAATGATTATTACCTGCAGCAAGAAGATATGCGCAGCAACCGTCCCGCTATTGCACAGATCTATGATGCATATGTAAAACGTTGTTTTAAAAACGGGGCCATGGATTTTGATGACTTGTTACTTAAGTTTTATGAACTATTGAAAAATGTACCGGAAAGTCTGAGTAAATACCAGCGCAAATTCAAATATATTTTAATTGACGAATACCAGGATACCAATACCTCGCAATATGAAATCATCAAATTGCTGGGAGCCATGCATGAAAATGTTTGTGTGGTGGGAGATGATGCTCAAAGCATTTATAGTTTTCGCGGTGCTACGATAGAAAACATATTACAATTTCAAAAAGATTATGAAGAAGTAAAAGTGGTGAAGCTGGAACAAAATTACCGAAGCTCGCAAAGCATTTTGAGAACAGCGAATGAGATCATTAAAAATAACAAGGGACAAATTCCAAAAAATTTGTGGACGGAAAATGGGGAAGGTGAAAAGATAAACCTAGTGAGAACCATGACAGATAATGAAGAAGGAAAATTTGTAGCCGATACCATCCAGGAACAAAAACTCCGGAATCATTTTTTCAACAGGGATTTCGCCATTCTTTACCGCACCAATGCACAAAGCCGTGCATTTGAAGAAGCGCTGCGCAGAATGGGGCTGGCTTATACTATTTATGGTGGCATCAGTTTTTATCAGCGAAAAGAGATCAAGGATTTTATCTGTTATTTAAGGGTGATCATCAATCCGAAAGATGAAGAAGCACTGAAACGGATCATTAATTACCCGGCAAGGGGAATTGGAAAAACAACAATTGATAAAGCTATCCTGTTTGCCAATGAAAATAACATCAGCATGTGGGAAGTGCTGGAGAATGCTGCCAAAGTAGGTTACCGGGCGGGCACTTTAGAAAACATTGAAAACTTTGTAACGATGATCAAAAGTTTTCGAAGTATGCTGGATAAACAAAATGCCTATGACGTAGCTGTGCATGTGGGCAAGCAAACAAATTTTGTAAAAGAATTGTTTAACGACAAAAGCACTGAAGGGCTTGCCAGGTATGAGAACATTCAGGAATTGCTGAATTCTATTAAAGAATGGACTGTAAGCACTGCCTCCCCAAACCCCTCCGAAGGAGGGGATTACTACACACAAAACCAGACAGGCGAAGATAGTTTTGCAGAAAATAATTTCATTCAATCAGAGGCTTCCAAAATCCCCCCTTTGGGGGGTGGGGGGGCTGATCTGGGCAGTTATCTCCAGCAAATTACTTTGCTTACCGATGCAGATGAAAAAGATCCGAATGCAGATACGGTAAAACTGATGACAATACATGCTGCAAAAGGATTGGAGTTTTCCGTTGTGTTTGCTGTCGGGCTGGAAGAAATGCTTTTCCCCAATGCCATGAGCATTAATACGAGGGAAGAGCTGGAAGAAGAGCGTCGCTTGTTTTATGTGGTTATTACAAGGGCTAAGACAAGATTGTGGATCACTTATGCCAATACCCGTTACCGCTTTGGGTCATTGATTCAAAATGAACCCAGCCGGTTTCTTGACGAATTGCCGGAACAATTCATTGATAAAAGTTATGCCGGTGGCGGGTCAAAAAATGCAGGTATATCTTTTGGGGGTAATTCTGCCTATGAAAGAATGAGTGGCAAGTCTGGTTTTTTCCGATCAGGATCGGAAAAAAATAAAAGTGAAAAGCCGGCTTATATTTCTACCAATACAAGACCACAAACAAAAGAACATGTTCCTTCCCCGGATTTTGCACCCAGTGATACAAGTAATTTACAGGAAGGGCAAAAAGTAGAGCACCAGAAATTTGGGTTTGGAGAAGTATTGAAAATAGAAGGAGCAGCACATAATCCGATCGCAACGGTTAAGTTTGAACATAATGGAGAAAAAAAGATCATGCTGAATTATGCAAAGCTGAGGATTGTAAGCCCCTTCTAAATCCTCCCCGAAGGGAAGGACTTGCCATCGCACAAAATCCAACTTATTTGAAGTTATTTATGAATGAAGAGATTTGAGCTGTTGACGAATTGGAAGATCAAAAGTTTGGCTTTGAACCGAAGTACCGTCCCTCTCCTTTAGGAGAGGGATAAGAGGGTGAGGTCTATACCAAATAAGCCATTACTACTTCATCAAGAAACCTGTTTTCACTTTTCAGAAGTGTATAGTTCTTCAATATTCCTTCCTTAACAAACCCGGCTCTTTCATACAAACGAATGGCTTTTTCGTTACTGGTTGCTACCGTTAATTCAATTCTCAAAAATCCGTTTTGCTTAGACTGGGTTTTAATTTCTTCCAACATCCTAAAGCCCTCTCCTTTTTCTGCAAAATCAGGATGAATCGCCACACTTCCCAGATAAACAATATGTGCATTCCGGTGTTGTTGTGGTGCCAGCTTACACATTCCCATGGGCTTGCTTTTTTTTTCATATACATATAAAACTTCTTTGACAAGGAGGTCTTGAAAGATGGACATGAAAGATGTTTTATCCATTTGTTCATAAAGCAGAAAAGGATTTACCTGCGGGTGCATATACAAACCATAAATAAAATCAAAATCTCCGCTAACTGCTTTTCGGATCATAAAAACATATTGTAATCAGTATGCAAAATAAGATTCATCCGGTCAACAACAAGGTGGTTTTTTGAGCCACACAGCATTTACTTATATTACACATAAAATCTCTGTGCAACCTTTCGTAAATTCATTTATCAAAAATTATTACCATGTCTGATCGTCGTCATTTTATCCAGAACTCTGCTGCTCTCATTGCGGGCAGCACATTGCTGTCTTCATTTTCAAATAAATCTTTCAGCATATTTAAAAACTCTCATTCCCCCGGTGATCAATTGAACCTTGGAGCAATCGGAATCAATGGAATGGGATGGAGTAACCTGACGGCTGCCTTAAAAATTCCGGGAGTAAATCTGGTTGCTCTTTGTGATGTTGATAAAAATGTACTGGATAAACGAATGGCTGATCTGGCTAAAATGCCTGCCGGTGCCAGTAATATTGACGTAACAAAAGTGAAAACATTTACTGATTACAGAAAATTGCTGGAACAGAAAGATATTGATATGGTTATTATCGGCACACCGGATCACTGGCATGCGTTGCAAATGATTCATGCCTGCGAAGCAGGTAAACATGTATATGTAGAAAAGCCGGTTGGTAATTCAATTGAAGAATGCAGAACAATGGTGGCGGCACAAAAAAGATATCAAAAAATAGTACAGGCCGGGCAGTGGCAGCGAAGCCAGCAGCATTTTCGTGATGCAGTTGATTTTATTAATACAGGCCAGCTGGGAAATATCAGGACAGTGAAAGTATGGTGTTACCAGGGCTGGATGCGACCGGCAGCTAAAGTACTGGACTCAAAACCACCGGACGGAGTAGATTATAAAATGTGGCTGGGACCTGCTGAAACTAAAAATTTTAATGCCAGCCGTTTTCATTTTCATTTCCGCTGGTTCTGGGATTATGCAGGTGGATTAATGACAGACTGGGGTGTTCACTTAATGGATTATGCCATTTTCGGAATGAATGCAGATGTTCCCAAAACCGTTTCTGCCCTTGGTGGAAATTTTGCTTACCCGGAACTTTCACAGGAAACTCCTGATACAATGGGTGCCTTATATGAATTTGAAAAATTCAACCTGATCTGGGATCATGCCATGGGAATTGATAATGGGCTTTTCGGAAAAGATCATGGTATTGCTTTTATAGGCAATAATGGAACGCTTGAGTTGGATCGCGGTGGTTGGGAAGTGATGGAAGAAGGCAGAAGCAAAGAGAAAGTAAAAGTGGAAAGAAAGAAACCGACTGACAATGGTTTACAGAAACATTGGGAGAATTTTATTGCAGCAATTAAATCAGGAAAACAGGATGATTTAAACTGTCCGATATCTACCGGTGCACATATTGCCACCGTTTGCCAGCTGGGAAATATAGCATTCAGAAGCCAGCAAAAACTGGCATGGGATAATGCAAAACAAAAAATGACTGATGAAAGTTTAAATGAAAAATATCTAAAAGCTCATTATCACAATGGATATAAACTGCCAAAAGTATAATTAGCTTAAAGCTGCTTTTAATGCTGCTATAGTTTTCTTTTCGCTGCCAACAAAAATTTTATCATCAATGATGACAACAGGTCTTTTCAGAAAAGTATATTCGTCTAAAATATACTGGCGATAATCTTTTTCTGTAAGGATTTTATCTTTCAGCTTCCATTCTTTGTACTTCATGGCACGACGGCTGAAAAGAGATTCATAGCTTCCGGCCATGTTTTTCATTTCGTCAATTTGAGCAGGGGTTATTTTTTCAAATTTTATATCCTGCATTTGAAATCCTTTATTCCCGATTCCCGTTGATTTAATAATTGCCTGGCTGGTAGTACAGTTGCCTAAGTGATATATTTTTTTCATTTTTATTTGCGGAAATAATATTGTTGATTACTGTAACATTTCAAACTCATCTGCTACTAAATAGGTAGATTTCAATAAAAATAATAACAATTTGCTGAACCGGAAGACACAAGAAGAATTTATAGCTCATATAAACGATTGCTCGGGGATCATTTATAAAATATGCAATCTCTATACTTCTTCTCCGGCTGATAAAGAAGATCTTTTCCAGGAAATTGTCATTCAGCTCTGGAAAGCATATCCAAAATTCAGGGGCGACTCAAAATTCAGCACCTGGCTTTACCGTGTAGCATTGAACACAGCCATCTCTGATCTTCGAAAACAAAAAAGAAACGTGGATCTGAGTTTTCCCGAGTTTATCCCAAGGGACAGTGCTGATATAAAAGAAGAAATTGAGAAAGAAGAAAAACTTAAACTTTTATACGAAGCCGTTGCTCAGCTAAATGAAATAGACGGGGCAGTAGTTATGCTTTACCTGGATGATGCCAGTTATGAGGAAATGGAATTTTTTTAGGTATCAGCCAGGGCACACTGAGAGTGAAAATGAACCGGATCAAAGAAAAATTACGTCAACTCACAAAAACAGAAATGTATGGAACTTGATAGCATGAAAGATATATGGAAGGGTCAAAATACCAGCGTTCAAAAATCATTAAATGAAAATGAGCTGATGACTATGATCAGCCATCCTTCTAAAAGCCCGGTTGCAAAAATGAAACGCACCCTGAAAAAAGAACTCTATTTTATAGTTGTATGCTTTAGTGCAGCAGCCCTGATTTTTTTCCTGACATTTGAAAACAAATTTTTCGGATTTAGCCTGGCTTATATTTTCCTTATGCTGGTTTTTATTATTTATTATTATTTAAAAAACAGGTTGCTGAACAATATGCAATGTGTTACCTGTTAGGTGAAAAGTAATTTATCCATGCAGGCAAATACGTTAGAAAAATATATTAAATACAACCTCATCGTATCTACTCTGGTGTACCCGGCATTCCTGATGTTTGGTGCCTGGTTATTGTATTCGGAGTCTTATTCAGAAACCCCAAAATCCATTATATCCTATTCTTCTGCTTATTCTCCCTGGATGACCACTTTAATGTGGCTGCTGTTTTCTATAATCACAACTATACCCCTGTACTACTTAAATAAAAAATACCTGCATTGGCTTTACGGCAAGCATATCAACCGGATAAAAAGGGTTTTAAGTGAAATTGAAGGCGAATAATTGTTAAAGCTGTCCTCTTTCCAGCATTCGTAAACAAAAAACCGGTTGTTATGTTATTTTTGTAACTCAATTAAAACGAAATGATCAAGACAGGTAATCCAATAATCAGTATTTATACAGAAATGACTCCCAACCCGGAGACCATGAAGTTTGTGGCCAACAAACTTTTATATCCCGGCAAGAGTATTGATTTTGTGGATGTGGAAAGCGCCAAACCTTCGCCACTGGCTGTTGAATTATTTGGCTACCCGTTTATCAAGGCAGTTTTTATTGCCAGTAATTTTATTACGCTTACAAAAACACCTGATACAGATTGGGCCGATGTGATCCCTTCCATCCGCCAGTTTCTAAAAGAGTTTTTAGAAGAAGGTAAAATTGTAATCAATGAAGAAGAGGTTGTTGCCATCAAACAGGAAAGCAGCAATGAAGTAAATGCCGATGATGATGATGTGGTAAAACGCATCAAAGAGTTGCTGGAGAATTATGTAAAACCTGCAGTAGAAATGGATGGTGGCGCTATTCAATTTAAAAGCTACAGTGATGGTACGGTAAACCTGATGATGCAGGGAAGCTGCAGTGGTTGTCCATCCAGTATGATCACTTTAAAAGCCGGAATTGAAGGCATGATGAAAAGAATGATTCCTGAAGTAAAAGAGGTAGTAGCTGAATCAGAATAATTTTTAATTCAGATAAACTTTATAAACGGCATCTCTGAACAGGAGATGCTTTTTTATTTTGCCTATATTGTTACACATTATGAACGGAAACAAAAACTATGCAATTGAAACCTCCGGCCTGAACTATAGTTTCAGTCATGGCAGGAAAGTAGTGAATGAAGTTGCTTTGAAAGTACCCGAAGGAAGTATCTTTGGTTTTCTCGGGCCCAATGGTGCAGGAAAAACAACTACTATCCGCATGATCACCGGTATGTTGGAAAATGAAGCAGATAATATTTTTATTCAGGGTCGGTCATTAAAGAAAAATATTCCCGGCATTTTTAAAAGTATGGGAACCCTGATTGAAACTCCTTCGCTTTATTTACATCTCAGCGGAAGAGATAATTTAAAAGTGATCACCCGCCTCAGGAATATAAATGAAAACAGGGTGGATGAGGTATTAAAAATTGTTGGACTCCTCGGCGATGCAAAACGAAAAGCAAAAGAATATTCTCTGGGAATGAAACAGCGTCTTGGTGTTGCGCTTGCTTTACTGGCAGAACCCTCCTTGTTAATACTTGATGAGCCTGCCAACGGACTTGATCCCGCAGGGATCATTGAAATAAGAGAAATGCTGATCCGGCTCAACAAAGATGAAGGAAAAACAATTTTTGTTTCCAGTCATTTATTAAATGAAGTAGAGAGAACCTGTACACATGTGGGTATTATACACAGGGGCGAATTGAAATTCCAGGGTACAATGTCAGAGCTGCAAAGCAATGCTGGGCACGGAAAACTGGCTACAATAAAACTAGCTGATGCTGCAAAATGGAAAAACTATATCACTGAAAAATTTCCGTCAGCTACCATAACACAAAACAATGATTTTGTTTTTCCCCTGCAGGATGGAGAAGAAGTAAGCCGCATCAATCATCAACTGGTACAGGATGGTATATCAGTAAAAGGTATCCGGCTGAATGAAGGACTTGAAGAATGGTTTATTAAAATGACTTCTAATTAAAATACTATGAATTTTTTTCTGGATTATAAAAAAGCTTTCCGGGCAGAATGGTTAAAGCTAAAGGGCTCGGGAATGTTTTGGCTTACGCTGGTCATGGCTGCATTCATTCCGGCTATTTTTACATTAGCAGGATTATTACAATCTGAAAGCGGAATTACTTCTGTTAATACATCCAATCCGTGGAAGGAACTTATTGCAAGTTGTTTCCAGGGTTTCGGCAGTTTCTTTTTTCCTGTATTTCTGACACTGGTTGTTATCAGGCTTACACAAATGGAACATGCAGGCGGCGGATGGAAGCTGATAGAAACGCAGCCCATTTCCAAAGCCGCTTTATATCTTGGAAAGTTCAGCATGTCGATTATTATTGCTTATCTGTGCTTAATTGCCTTGGTAATTTTTGGTTTGTTAAGTGGCACCACTATCATGCTGGTAAAAAGTGCTTCAGGTTTTTCTAATAATTCTGTTCCTTTTGATTTTATATTAGGACTAAGTCTTCGTGTATTGATTGCGGGGTTAGGCGTTCTTGGAATTCAATTTTTATTTTCTGTTGTCATCAGCGGATTTCTCTGGCCGTTTAGTATCGGGTTAGTTGCTACGATCACTGGAACCATTCTGGCAAGTTTTGGAGTAGCTCTCTGGTGGCCATACTCGGCGCCGCTTTTAACAACAAGCAATGCAGAAGGAAGTGCAACCGGTAACTTTTTATTGTATTATGAATGGCTTAGCATAGCATGGATGATTCTTGCTTTATGGCTGGGTTATCAATGGTATCAGCGAAAAACTTTTAAACGGACTTTTTTCAAACCAATTTCCAGGTTATTGTATTTCATTATACCGGCAGCTATATTTTCTGTGTTTTTCAGATATATCAATAAGCCCGAACAGCTTCCGGCGCATGACAGAACAGTGGTCAGTGGTATTTTTGAAACAAAAGAAAATATTCAGGTCGCTTATCTTCTATCAGAACCATTAATGGATACAGTACTTGAAATTCCTGTAGAGAATAACAGGTTTAATTTTGTAACAGAAAAAAATATTGCTCCTGCTGTCTATTATATTAATGCCGGCAGAATGGGTACGCAAAAAGTTTATTTTGGAACCGGCGACAGCCTTTATATTGATTACAGATCAGACGGTAAAAGTTCAAAGTTTTCTACAGGCGGTAACCGGCTTCCTGAAAATGAGTTTATTAAAAATACCAGTGGTGGAAATAGTTATCAATTGTATTTCCTGGAAAACTTTGGATATGAAATGAAGCCGAATGTTTTTGCTGCGGAGCTGAAGCAACAATGGTCAAAAGAAATAAGCAAAATTGATAACTATAAAACGGCTGATAATCTCAAGCCCTCAAATGATTTTATTTTATTACAGAAAAAACTGGCCACTCTGCAATATCTTACTTTGCTGGATATAAAATATACGCAGTGGTTCAGGGTTTATCATCCCAACGAAACCCTGGTCTTTCCAAAAAGCATTGACGAGATCAGAAATACTGTAAAATATAATGACAGCAGTTTAATGAGCTATGATCAATACAGGGATTTTGTAAAAGACTATTATGAACAATTGTATAAACTTAATTCTTCCAGCGATTCAACTTACTTAACCAAAACCAATAGTGTTTTGCCGGCAGGAACCGTAAGAGACCATTTGTTGTTTAACAGATTAAAAGAAGCTATTGGCAGAACGAGAGACAGTTCTAAAAGAGAATTGTTGTTAAGAAATTTTCTTCCTTCCGTTTCGCAGGTAAAAATGCAGCAGCAATTACTTAAGCAGCATAACCTGATCAAGAGCCTCGGCTATGGAAAACCAGCTCCGGATTTTCAGTCTACTGCATTAAACAAAGACAGTTTTTCCCTGGCTGATTTTAAGGGCCGGTATATTGTGATGGATGTGTGGGCTACCTGGTGTGCACCATGTAAAGTAGAATCTCCCAATTTTGAACGACTGGCTGAACAATATACAGGACCGAAACTTGCATTCGTTGCTTTATCAATTGATGATAACCAGAATAGCTGGAGATCACAGGCCAGCGACAGATCCCCCAGGGTGCTTCAGCTGATTGCCAATGATATAAATGTTTTTGGGAAATCTTTCGGCATTGAAACCATTCCACGTTTTATGCTGATAGGACCCGATGGAAAAATCATTAATGTGCAATTACCTTATCCCAGTGATCCTGAGTTTGAAGCAATATTGAATAGAGAAATTGCCGGAATCACTGCAAATTGATTGTTTGCCCTATGTCATTTAAGTAACTTACATAAAATCAGGGTTATGATATTTATTTATATTTTACTCGGTTTGATTCTGCTGCCATTGGTTGCAGCCTTGTTGCTTCCAAAAAATTATAATGTTGAAAAATCAATCATCATCAAAAAAAGTATTTCAGAAGTGATGGACAAAGTGGGTGATCTGAATTTTTACAGCCAGTGGAACCCCTGGCAACTTAGCGACCCTACGGCTAAAAGCAGCATAACCGGAACTCCCAAATCCGAGGGGCACAAATATGCATGGGAAGGAAAAAAAGTGGGCATTGGTTCGTTAACACTCACTGGGATGGATAGCAAACACATTCATTTTGACCTGGAATTTATTAAACCATGGAGCAGTAAAGCAAAGGATAACTGGCTGTTTGAATCCTGGGCAGATGGAAATGAAACAAAAGTAACCTGGCAAAACAGCGGGGCACTTCCCTTTCCTGTAGCAAGACTGATGGGCCCAATGATCACCAAACAACTGAATCACCAGTTTGTATCCGGGTTGGCGAATCTGAAAAAAATGTGTGAGGGTTAATTATTTTTTCAGTTCCCAGTTTACATTCCTTTCTTTCAAATAGTTTACTACAAACTCAAAGCAATCCTTGTGTTTACCCACAAGCTCCGGAGGGAAAACACCTTTTTCTTTAAACAGGTTTTGCGCAAGCAGATTTACAGCAGCCGTACAGGTATAGCCTGTGGTTCGTGCCATTGATGAAATTTTAGTTTCCTTATCAAAATAGTCAAGCAGGCTCCATTCAATCTTTTTGTTTTCTCCGCTGAGAATTACTTTCATTAACGTAAGTTCTTCTTCTTCCATGCCTAGTTTCCATTCATTAAACAAAATCTGTGAAGTTACTTTTAGGGGTGAGATTTTTATTCCGTTCACATCAATAATTTCTTCGCTGAAGAATCCGCTTTCCTTAAGCGATATGATAATGTCCACATGCCCGGGATAGCGAAGTGTTTTTTCTTTTTGATTTTTTATATGTGGCATGGTATAAAGTAAAGACCGAAGGCCGTCTGTATTGAATGCCTCCAGTGTTCCTACCTCTTCAAACTGCATCCATTCCACATCACTTAATGCCGGCTTGGTAATGATGTGCCCGTTTTCCATGAATCGGGCAGGTCGTATATATTCCTCTATCACATCGGCCGGCGAAAAAGGCGCCTTGTATTGAAATGGTTTTTTCCTGATTTTAGGCAGTCCGCCAACATAAATTTCAAATGCATCAATTTTCATTTCTTCATTATACCGGCCGATTATTAAATTGCTCATGCCGGGTGCCACACCGCAATCAGTAATTACAGTTACTTCTTTTTCTTTCGCCAGCTTATCCAATTGCAAAACATCTTCTGGAAAAAAAGAAATGTCCACCACGTTTTTACCACTTTTGATTGCCGCTTCCAGGGTCTTATATCCCATAAATCCCGGGACAGCAGTAACAACAATTTCAAAAGATGAAAGTAGTTCCGGGTAAGAATCATACTGACCAAGGTCGGCATGTTGTGTTTCAATCCTGGGATTTCTTTTATTCAAAATGGCAAGATTGGATTCGCTTATATCAAAAGCCTTTACATGATGACGTGAAGCAAGGTCCAATGCTATGGCGCTGCCAACCATTCCTGTTCCAAGAACTGCTATTTTCATTTTAAGTATTTTAGATTTTTACAAGGATAGCAACTAAAATCGTTTCGGATCTTTAATTGTTTTTTCGTTTTCAATATTACCGGTATTCAAAGTAGAGGCCGGTTCAAATAAAAGAACTTCTACTTCTTCTTTTGCATTTGGCCGGTGTTCTACCCCGCGGGGCACTATCAAAAATTCGCCTTGATACAAACTGATGGTTTTATCCCGAAATTCCATATCAAAACTTCCTTTTACCACATAGAATAATTCATCTTCATATTCATGAAAATGAAAATCAAAGGGCCCTTTAAACTTTACCAGCTTTACATGCTGCCCGTTTAGTTCTCCCGCAATTCGCGGATTCCAGTAATCGGAAATCTGTGAAAATTTTTCAGAAAGATTAATTTTTTCCATTCCCTAAAATTAATTGATTTGGGATTTCAGAATCCGTTCTGTTTTTATTTGCATCTTGCTATATTTAGCCCATGAAGTTTGTTTTTCCAATTCTGTGTTTGTGTTTTTTAAGTTGTACGGTCAGCAAAAACCCGTTGCGAAAAGAAATCAGGCTTTTGCAAAAGGGTAAATTAACAGATGACAGCAGCTTTGTGTACGGCTTGCCTTTTGAAAGCAAGAAAGCACATCTGCTTGTACAGGGTTATTTTGGAAAATATTCTCATAAAGAAAGGGCAGCACTTGATTTTAAAATGAAAAGGGGAACAAAAGTGCTTGCGGCAAGAGCTGGTGTGGTAACCAGGATAAAAGAAGATGGATACAGGGGCGGTTTAAAAAGAAAATACAGAGCAGACGGAAACAATATCATCATACAGCATTTTGATAATTCCCGGAGTGGATACTGGCATTTGCAGCAAAACGGAGCTTTGGTAAATGTGGGAGATACAGTACAGCAGGGTCAGTTAATCGGCTTAAGTGGCAATACCGGGTATACTGCATTTCCACATCTGCATTTTATTGTCTGGAAGTTTAATGTGGATGG
>CAZOOT010000078.1:0-15296 GCA_964581455.1 uncultured Chitinophaga sp.
AAGGAAACTGGCCGTAACCATGCGTACCCGATTGTGCATAAAACCGGTTTCATTCAGTTCTCGCATTCCGGCATCTACAATAGGATAACCGGTTTTGCCAAGGCGCCACAATTCAAATTCCTTTTTATTATTTCGCCATTGAATTTTGTCGTATTCTTTTTTGAAACTTTCAGATACAACCCGGGGATAATGAAACAAGATCATCATAAAAAACTCCCGCCAGATCAGTTCATTCAGCCAGGTTTCATTTAAGGTGGAGGCTATTGTTGCCAGATTGCGGATACTGACTGTGCCGAATCTTAAATGGATACTAAGCTTACTGGTTCCATTTAAAGAAGGAATATTCATGGTTTTATCATAAGCTTCAATAATTTTTTTATTCAATTTGGGAGCTGGTATGTCCAATATAACATTTTCAAAACCCATTTCCTGAAGCGTCTGAATTCCTTTTTGGTTCAGCTTTAAAAAACGGGTCATAAATTTTTCACTGGGAAAAGTTTTGATTTTTTCTTCTTCAAATCTCTTTTTCCAAATCCTGGAGTAGGGAGTAAATATGGTATAAGGAAGTCCGTCTTGTTTTACTATTTCCGATTTTTCAAAAATTACCTGGTCTTTGAATGTGTAAAAAGGAATATTTTGTTTTTGAAGTAATTCCTGAACCTGCTTATCTCTTTTTATGGCATAAGGCTCATAATCATGATTGGAATAAAATTCCTTTACATTAAATTTTGAGAGAATATTTTTAATTGCATCCGTTGGATGATCATATACAGTTACTAATGAGGATCCGTATTTAATCAGGTCTTCATTCAGCTGTGATAGTGTCTGATGTATAAATGAAACCCTTCTGTCTTTTTTATCTTCTAACGCATCCAGTATATTTCTGTCAAAAATAAAAACCGGTAATACTTCGTATTTACTTTGAAGAGCATGAAATAAACCTTTGTTGTCAAACAAACGCAAGTCTCTTCGAAACCAGAAAACAGAAATCGGAGTTTTATTCATTATTTATAGCTGAATTGTTTTAACCAGTATGTTTGTATCAAATCCTTTCTCTTTAATTCGGGATACTATTTGATTATATATCTTATCATTGATTTTCGGATTTCTTGATAGAATCCATAAATATTTCCTGTTCGGGTGACCTACTACTGCATAGGAATAATCATCTGCTAAATCAATAATCCAGTATTTACCTCTGAATGGCCAGAAGAATTGCACTTTTAGTTTTGCATTACCAGAATTTTTCATAACAAAAGCCTTTCCTTTAATATAGCTTTGTTTCCCTGTCACACTATCTCTGTTACAGCGGTTTTCAATTACCAGGTATTCTTTTTCACTCATGGAATATTCAGCGGTGGTACAATGACAACCTTTCTGGAATTTTTGAGGAAAGGATGCTATTTCAAACCATTTTCCCAGGTACCTGTCAATTTCCACTTCAGGAACTGTTGCTAAAGTTTGTGATGTTCCCGGTCTTGTAAAACCCAAAAGCATAAATAGAGTGATTAAATAATTTGAAAACCTGATTTTATGATTTGTGTATTTTTTCATTTATTGACTATACTGATTTAAATTTTTCAAAAAAGAATACATTCAGCAGGATTAATTCGAAACCATAAAAAATATCTTCTATAGGTATTGTTAGTATCCGGATTCCCAGATTTTCTTCATTGTTATACCAGACTACCGGACTTTCTAATCCGGTGCCGGTCAATATGCCGTTAACTATAAAAAAGGGGAGAAGCAAAAAAAGATATATGGTGAATATTCTAGGAAACCATTTCACCTTAAAAATATATTTAAATAAAAGTATGATCAACGCCGTACTGATAAAAGTAACTGTAGTATATGCTTTGTTTAAATTTAGTATGCCGATAATGAATAAAGAGGAGCTAATGAAAACAATAAACATGTTTTCAAAATTCTTTCTCCATTTTATTGTATAAAACTGGTTGATACAATGATAAGTAAAGACACAGGCATAAGGAATACAAATAAAAAAAAGTATTTCTTCTAACGGTAATTCAGCAATGCCCCAGCCCAGAATATAATCATTATTGAAACCCCAAACACCCCTGGCAGTGAAAACAGCATCCCATATCAAAAAGATGATAGCTGTAATTAGATTTGCTCCAATAAAAGGTTTAAACTGTTCGTTGAATTTTAATTTCGGATGAAATGAAAATAAAAAAGGAATAATGAAGGATCCCAAATCAACAAGCAGGTAAGTAAGCTTCATTGACTTGAAATTGTTTTTTCTGTTTTAAAATTTTTTAATGGAACCCATAGCATACCAAAACATTCACCTTTCTCCTTGGTTATGTGTTTGTGATGTTTTTTATGAGCTCTGCGGATGGCCTTGAAATAAGTATTGTCAGCTTTCCTGAATAATTTAAAACGCTGATGAATAAAAATATCATGAATGAAGAAATAGGCAAAACCATATAAAGTGATACCAAGGCCGATCCAGAAAAGCATATTAAAATCATTTTGCATTCCAAAATACAAACAGAAGATGCCGGGAATGGCAAAAATCAGGAAAAAGAAATCGTTGTGTTCAAAGAATCCTTTTGATTCTTTTTTATGATGATCTTTGTGCAAGATCCATAATAAACCATGCATGATGTATTTGTGAGTAAACCAGGCCACTCCTTCCATAGAGACAAATGCGGCAACAACAATTAAAATGTTTATTAAAATCATGATTTAGAGAATAAGTTGTTTAACGTATCTTCTCTGTATTTGAATATACGTTTAATTTTATTTTTTACAAATAACCGATGTCCTATAGTTCCGATAAAACTGAAGGGCAGCTCATAGTTAATTTCATCTTTCATTAATACACCACCATTTACTTCAGAAAAGTAATGTGTATGCTCCCAGGATTTATAGGGCCCTATTATCTGTATATCAGTAAATAATTTATTTTTTTCTACTTTACAAATTTCAGTCTGCCAATGAAATGAAATTCCCAGCAATGGTTTTAAGGTATAGTCAATCTTCATTCCTTCATAAATATCCTGATCAGAAAAAGGCGGGAGGATCTGAAAATCCAATTCAGGTGGAGTAATCCTGGCCAAATTCTTTGGAGTAGAGAAAAAACTCCAGGCCTTATCTAAAGTAACAGGAAGCCACTGTTCTGTTTTAAATTGGTACATAGGATTTAGTTTTTAAATTATTTTTAATTGCATAGTTGCTGAAATGTTCCAATACCGTCTTGAAACATGCCTTCAACCAGGCAGTATATTTTTCCGGGTTTTGAATAAGATCTTGCTCCAGGGAAGCTAGATCAATATATTTCCAGTCTTTTACTTCTAAAGGACTGGGTTGTGGTATGTTGTCTGAAATACCAAAGTAAACGTGGTCGTATTCATTTTCAATCAAACCATTTTCAAATTCAGCTCTATACATAAAACTGAATTGAAAATCAGTGTGGCATTTCATTCCTATTTCTTCCTCCAGCCGCCTGTTTATAGTATGAACAATATATTCATTAACCCGTGGATGGCTGCAGCAGCTGTTGGTCCATAATCCACCGGAATGATATTTTTCATCAGCTCTTTGCTGCAGAAGTAATTCTCCTTCAGAATTAAAAATGAATATTGAAAAGGCACGGTGTAGTAGTCCTTTTTGGTGTACTAGTGATTTTTCCAGCTTTCCCCAAGGTTTATCATTTTCGTCTACAAGTATTAAAAAATCTTCTTTCTTCATAGTCTTATTAAGTTATTCCTGTCTTTATTTAAAAAAGATTCAGCTGATATTTCAAATTGGATTTGATCATCAGTATTAGTTTCTCAAAATCTGGAATACGGATTCTGGTATTTAAAATCCGATCGGGTGACGTACGTTTTATCTTATTAAACAGGTTTGTATAATAATAAAAGGCAAGAAAGACTCCGTTTCGGGAGCTTTCCGGCAGCAACCTGATTCCTTTTAAAGCTTCACTGAAATCATTTTCAATCTCATTTTCTATTTTCAGTTTATCAGAATAAGAAAATCTTTTTAAATCAATATCGGGGAAATATGTTCTGCCAAGCAATTCAGTATCAGCTTTTACATCCCTCAAAAAATTTACTTTTTGAAATGCAGCGCCAAGTTTCATTGCATAGGGCTTCAGTTTATCAAACAAAGCCTCATCTTTTTCTGTAAAAACATGTAAACACATTAAGCCCACCACTTCAGCCGAACCTTTGATATAATTATTATAATGATCAGTGTTGTAACTTTTCTTGTTCAGATCCATCTCCATACTTTCAAGGAAAGATTCAACCCATTCCAAGCGGATGTTGTAGTTATGATAAACTTCCTGGAAAGCATTCAAAATAGGGTTTAATGAAATTTTATTTTCAAGAGCTTCATATGTATCCATTCTGAATTTTTCAAATAATTCATCTTTATTGTATGAATGAAAACTGTCTACGATTTCATCTGCAAAGCGGACAAAGCCATAAATGGAATAGATCGGGGTTCTTAATTGCTTATTCAAAAAAAGTATACCCAGTGAAAAACTGGTGCTGTATTTTTTTGTAGTGATTTTGCTGCACTCTCTTGAAACTTCATCAAATAGCGACTTCATGTATAATATATTTTAATTTTTTATTCAATAATCCGGCTGCGATCTTTCCTGATATTATCGCCGGGGGTACTCCGGGTCCGGGAACAGTCAACTGGCCGGCATAAAATAAGTTGCTGATTTTTTTATTTTTAATCTTGGGTTTTAATTGGGCGGTTTGCATCAACGTATTTGCAAGTCCATATGCATTTCCTTTGTATGAATTATAATCTTCTATAAAATTGCTGACACAATAACTTTTTTTATAAATGATATGGGGTTCAATCTTTTCACAAATCCGGGTTTCTAACCGGTCTATCATAATGTGGTAATATTTGTTTCTTTGTTCTTCTGTGTCTTCTAATCCCGGTGCAATGGGCATGAGCAGGAATAGGTTTTCATGATCAGCGGGTGCAACGCTGGAGTCGGTTCTGGAAGGGCAACAAACATAGAAAAGAGGTTTTGTTGGCCATTTTTGGTCTTTATATATTTCCTGAGCATGCTGATTCAACTCTTCATCAAAAAATAAAGTATGATGATTCAGGGCATTTATTTTTTTTGAAACACCCAGGTAATAAATAAGGCAGGAGGGGGCAAATGTTTTTTTATCCCAGTATTTTTCAGAATAATTTTTTTGATCAGATTTTAATAATACATTTTCTATATGATGATAATCGGCAGCAGCTATCACAGCATCACAATAAATGTTCTCGCCTTTGACCCGTATTGCGGTTGCTTTCCCATTATCTGCAATAATTTTTTCTACTGGCGTATCGAAATGAAATTTCACTCCATTATTTTTCGCTATTTGCGTAAAAGCTTCTATTACTTTTCCAAATCCTCCTTGCGGGTACCAGGTCCCTAATTTCAAACCTGCATAATTCATTAAGCTGTAAAGAGCCGGAGTTTCCTGTGGCATAGCGCCTAAAAAAAGAACCGGAAATTCCATCAAGGCCAGCAGTTTCGGGTGAGAGAAATATTTTCTGATATGTTTACTGAAGGAAGAAAATACCTGTAACCGTATGGCCCCTTTTATTAAATTCAGATCACCCAATTCCCTGAAAGAAAGAGCAGGTTTATATGCAAGATTTTCCATACCTGTTATATACTTAAACTCAGCTTCTTTCATAAAACGAATCAGTTGAAAACCACTTCCGGGTTCTATAGAATCAAACAATGCACATAGGGCATCAAAATCCTGGGGAATACTTACTGAATCATTTTTTCTATACACTACATCAAAAGCAGGGGATAGCAGTTCCAGCTTGTAGAAATCAGAAGAATGATATCCGAAATCAGAAAAAAATCTTTCAAAGATTTCGGGCATCCAGTACCAGCTGGGGCCCATATCAAATACAAATCCTTCTGGTGTTTTTATTTGCCTGGCCCTTCCGCCAGCCTCATTGTTTTTTTCATAAACATGTACTTCATGCCCCTCTGCTGCTAAATAGCAGGCAGCACTCAATCCGGAAAAGCCGGAGCCAATGACGATAATCTTCGACATGAAATATAGTTTAATAAGTTTTTTATTGAACTATTGTTTTTACTACAATAGCTTTTCCAGATCCCCTACATCATGTAATGGATGAAAATGTTTTGTTTTTTTAAATTCATTTAAACTATCCGGATTACAAGCGAGATAAACTTTGGAAGATTTAACCTTCTTACTTAGTTCATTCAGCAATTCAAATTCCTGTAATTTATTTTTTTTACTTACCAGGAAAGTCAGGACATGAGGAGGATTAATTTTTTTTACAACTTCTAATAAAGAATCTGTAGGTACATTGGCTCCCAGGTAAACAACTTTCTTTCCAGATTGCCGGATGAGAAAATTTGCCAATAGTAAACCTGCTTCATGAAACTCATTCTCCGGTAAAAAAAGCAACCAGGAATTTCTATCGTTTGTGGCAAGCGGCAATGAATCAATTGCTGTTAATATTTTTTGCCGGATCAGGTTGGTGATAAAATGTTCCTGGACAGGAGGAAGTGAGTCCTTCGACCACATCAGGCCCAGCCTGATTAAAGCCGGATAAATAATCTGTATATAAGTGTTTTTAAGACCAAAACGAAGAATACAACTTGAAAATAGTTTTTCAAATCGTAGCTCATCAATATCAATGGCAGAAGCGATCAATTGTGAAATAAAGTATTCTGAATCAGGATGACCAGTATCAATTTCCGCAAATTTATTATCAAGAATATTGTTTAAATCTTTATCTGGTAATTTACACAATTCAGATATTTTATAATCACAATTCATCAAGCTGACAATATTCAAGAGCCTGCGCAATTGATTACCATCATAATACCGGGTATTTCCTTCAGAACGGGAAGGTTTTAAGGCATTATAGCGTTGTTCCCATACTCGGATCGTATGAGCTTTGATTCCAGAGTAATCCTGTAATTGAGAAATTGAAAATAAATTCATTTTGTTTAAATATAGGCAAATATATATAAACAAAAATTAATTTGCAAAATTAAAATAGTTTAACCCAATTTCAATAAGAATCCTTTCTGTTGATTATTGATTCAAATACCAGATAGTTCCATTCAGTACAGTGGCAAATGAAACCCAGCATAAATAGGGAATTAAGATAAAGGAAGCCATCTTATTGATTTTAAAGAAAGAATATACAGTTAGTACTATAAAAAAAAGCATGATGATGATTTCAATGAAAGCCCATCCTATTAAGTGAAGTTTAAAAAAAATAAATGACCAGCATAAGTTAAAGACAAACTGAATTATAAATAGTATGATTGCTTTTCTTTTTTCTCCATGTGTAGAATGCCAGATCAAAGCAAGGGAAATTCCCATTAATATGTAAAGGGTTGTCCAAACCGGTCCAAAAATCCAATTAGGAGGATTCCAGGAAGGCTTGTTAATATACTGGTACCAGTTATTAATGGAATCAATTGTACTGAATCCGCTAAAAATTCCCAGCAATAAGCAAGTTGCAACACAAAAAGTTATTTTTAAATATAGATATTTCATATGATGATATTCTTTGAGAGAAAAAAATCTAAGACAGATCTATTTAGTTAGGTTTCCGTTGACCATGAATCTCAGATTTAAGTTATAATTTTTTTAGGTGCAAATCCCCGATAGAAAAAACGTCACTTATGCTCCATTACCATGATAACAGCCATGGATTCTATGCCTTCCCATAAATAACTGATCTGCACATTTTCATTTTCTGCATGTTGGTTATTATCATAATTAACCACGGGAACGGTTATTAATTTTGCACCAAGATGTTTTTCAAAAAGAAAAAGCGGTAAACTGCCTCCGGCAGTAGGAAATAATATTACCGGGTAATTAACTGTGGTTTGAATTGCCTTTACTAAACTTTTTACAATGGGTACATCAAAAGAAGTTCTTTGTGCCACATATCCATCGCCATGTGTTATTTTAATAAGCTTCCCGTGTTTCAGTCTTTCTTCATCAGTTGGTTCATGATCTGTCACATAAAATCCTTTTGACTGAATATGCCTGACAACTTTAATGATCTGCTTATCTACTTCATTCCCCAATACCAGCCGAAGGTCCAGTGTAGCTTCTGCTTTTGTTGGAATTATATTGGCCGCCAGTTCACCAACATCAGCACTTTTAATTCCATTAATATTTAATGTAGGCAAATGCAATAATTCAAGAAATGATTTTCCACCCCCTTCCGGCACGGCAATACCTAATTCTTTTTTCAATTGCTCTTCTATGTTCGGAACATTTGCGATTGCTTCTTTTTCAACAGAAGAAAGTGGCACCACATCATCATAAAAACCTTTTACCAAAACATTTCCATGCTCATCTTTCATGCCCGCTAACAGATCAACCAATAGTTTTGCAGGATTGGGTGCCCAGTTTCCATAGTTGCCGCTATGTAAAGGACGTTTAGGACCATATACAGTCAGGTTCATATTTACATCTCCTCTCACTCCAAATACCACCATCTTTTTTCCGGATACATGTCTTGGTCCGTCTGAAATGATCCAGAGATCAGCGTGAAGTTTTTCTTTATTTTTTATAAAAATTTCATCCAGGTGAGTGGAACCCATTTCTTCTTCGCCTTCAAAAAAGAATTTAAGATTATGCTTTAAAGGGATTTTACTTTTCACCAATGCATCATAGGCATTAATGATCGTCATTACACCAGCCTTATCATCGGCGCTGCCTCTGCCGGTCATTCTCCAGTCAGGTGAAATTGAGCTATAGTTTTCAATGATCTTTCCTCCTTGTTCAATAGGCTTATCAATAAAGACCGGTTCAAATGGTTTTAATCCTCCGGTCCATCTTGCAGGATTTACCGGTTGTCCATCATAATGCGCGTAAAATGCCAGGGTGGTTTTTGCTCCGGGTACTATTACTTCACCATACACAGCCGGGTTTACATTTGGAGTAGTGCCAGTAAGAAATTCAGTTTTAATACCACGTTGCTCCATCATTTGTTTAATAAACGCAGCATTACGGAGTATGTTAGGCGTGTCTCTTGTAACGTTTGGAATGGATACAAATTTTAAATATTCGTCAATGATCTTCTTTTCGTTTTCTTTTCTAAAGCTATTTACTTTCTGGGCTACATTCTGTGAAAAAGAGATATGACAGAATTGAAAGCAAAATATTACAGATAGAAAACGTAATGATAATTTCATAAATCTATTTTGTTTTTAAACGAGATGGATTCTTTTTAATAAAATCTTCCCAGCCTTTCAGGGTTCCGATTGCCTTCAATGATGGTCTGTCCTGGAAATGATGACAAACAGCTACTGCCAATGCATCGGTTGCGTCAAAATATTTTGGTTCTTCTTTAAGCGATAGCATTCGCTGCAGCATTTTCCATACCTGTTCTTTGTCAGCATTACCATTTCCGGTGATAGATTGTTTTATTTTTTTTGGACTGTATTCCGTTACAGGCAATCCTGCACTGATTGCAGCTGCAATTGCTACTCCCTGTGCCCGTCCTAATTTCAGCATGCTTTGTACATTCTTTCCAAAAAAAGGAGCTTCAATTGCAAATTGATTCGGATGGTGTTTACGGATCAATTCCTCTATTTTTTTATGAATTAACTGGAGCCGTATATAATTATCTTTTTTCCCCGAAAGTTTCAGCACATCCATATCTTTCATAGTTATAGATGACCCGGATACTTCAATTATTCCATAACCCATCATCAATGTGCCGGGATCAATGCCAAGTATTATTTTTGCTGCCTTTTGCAATCGGGAAAGTATTTTTACAAGATCTGCCCGACGGCAGACCGGTGAATGACAATAAACAAAAATATCAAAATCTTTATCAACTATGTTCTTGGCCCCATCCTGTTTATTTGGTTATCCTGGGCCATTTTCAAGCAGGTAAAAGATCAGCCAAACCTTGAAGAAACCTGGTTAAAAATTAAAGAGTCATTTAACAGTCCTTCTGTTATTAACCTGATCCTTGTATTTTTTTTAATGCTGGTTAATTGGTCGCTGGAGGCATATAAATGGAAATTATCAGTACAATTGGTTCAACCGGTTTCTTTTTTAAAATCATTGAGAGCAATTTTTTCAGGACTTTCTTTTGCTGTAACCACGCCTAACCGTACCGGAGAATTCCTGGGAAGAATATTATATATGAATGAAGGCAAAAGGATGAAGGCAATCTCACTTACCATACTTGGTAGCTTAAGCCAGCTGTTGATCACCATATTTTTTGGTTTAATAGGGTTATTTATTTTAAAAAATGAGATTATTGGTTCAGGAATAGCAGGAAGTACTACCTGGCTAAACCTGATCTTATCAGGAACTGTCATTGCTTTATTTTTTTTAACAGTATTTTATTTCAAATTGAGCTGGCTTGTAAAATGGTTTGATAAATTGCCGGGAGTAAAAAAATATGCCTGGCTCATCAATGATCTTGAAAAAGTAAATGCAACGTTGCTATTACAACTTTTGTCTTTATCATTCCTGCGTTACCTGATATTTGGAATTCAGTATTTTCTATTGTTTCGTTTCTTTGCAATAGAAGTAAATGCATGGCAGGGTTTTTGGGCAATGGCTGTGGTTTTTTTCGTGATGGCACTTATCCCTACAATAGCTTTGTTTGAAATAGTGCAAAAAGTATATGTTGCTAAAGAAATATTTGCAATTTTTACAGTAAATACACTGGGTATTGGTTTAGTAACAACAACCATCTGGAGCATTAACCTGGTATTGCCTGCCGCAGTCGGAAGCTTGTTGATATTGGGTATTAAAATTTATAAAAAGCAAAATGAAAATATTTAAGATCGTTGTTATTATTTGTATGGCTGTTGTGCTTTCTTCTTCCAAACTTGGCAATGATACACAGTCAGAATTCTGCGGAATTAACAATACTGCCTTTATTGCAGGTGAACAGATCACTTATCATGTTTACTATTCTGTGATCGGTGCATATATCCTGGCTGGCACCGGTATATTTACAAATACTTTGGAGACTTTTAATAACAGAACCGTTTATCATATTGTTGGAGATGGTAAAACAAACCCTTCTTATGACTGGATCTATAAAGTAAGGGATAAATATGAATCCTATATTGATACTGCTACCTTACAGCCGTTGAAATTTATCAGGGATGTGAATGAAGGCGGCTATAAATTTTATGAAACCATTACTTTTAATCGAAGTACAAACACAGCCGTAACCAATAAAGGAGTCTATAAAATGCCTGATTGTGTTCAGGATGTTGTTAGTGCCATGTATTATGCAAGAAATATTAATTTCAATAAATATAAGTCGGGAGATAAGATCCCATTTAAGATGTTTCTGAGTAATGAAGTGTTCGATATGTATATACGTTATCTCGGAAAAGAAACTATAAAGACCCAGTATGGCAGGTTTAAAGCTATCAAGTTTAAACCGCTTCTTTTAAAAGGAACCATTTTTGAAGGTGGCGAAAAAATGACAGTTTGGGTAAGTGATGATCCCAATCATGTCGTATTAAGAGTGGAAAGCCCGATCGTGGTAGGTAAGGTAAAAGTTGATATGATGGGATATCGTAATCTCAAACATCCGCTTACCTCACTGGTAAAATTCAGGGGTGAATAATTTACCCTTCTCAGATTTCCTCCAGTTTAAAATACGCTTTAGGCCTGATGCCTTTTTCAGTTTTTTGAAGATTACAGCATTCATGTTCCCGGTCATGTTCAAAGAAAAGGATATAATCATTTTCAAATGCTTCATTCAAAAATGATTTTTTTTCATTTAATGTAGTAAGTGGAAACATATCATAACTCATAACAAAGGGTAAGGGAATATGTCCTGCGGAAGGTAGCAGGTCGGCCATGAAAACAATGGTTCTTCCCTTATATTTTATTTGAGGCAGCATCATGGCTTGGGTATGGCCATTTACAAAACGCACTGAAATATTATCCGTAAAAACAGTTTCACCCAATTTGTCATTATTGGTTTCTGGTACATCAATAAATTTCAGGTGGCCGCTTTCTTCTATCGGTAAAATATTCTCTTTCAAAAAAGATGCTTTTTCCCTTTCATTGGGATTTACTGCCCATTCCCAATGTTCTTTATTGCTCCAGTAAGTTGCATTTTTAAATGCCGGAACAAGTTTTTCGCCTACACGAACAATACTTCCCCCGCAATGATCAAAATGCAGGTGAGTCAGAAATACATCCGTGATATCCTCTTTGGTAAATCCATGTTTAGACAAAGAGCTTTCTAAGGTATCATCTCCGTGCAGGTAATAATGCCTGAAAAATTTTGCATCCTGTTTATCTCCGTTTCCATTGTCAACAAGGATCAACCGGCCATTATCTTCAATCAGCAAACAACGCAGTGCCCAGCTGCATAAATTATTTTCATCAGCAGGGTTTATTTTATTCCACATGCTTTTGGGTACTACTCCGAACATGGCGCCTCCGTCTAATTTGAAGAATCCGGTATTGATGGTATATAATTTCATTTACAGTTTTTTATAAGAACTTAGAATAAATTCTTAGAGTGTGGCCTGGTCCTCCTTCGGAGGATTTAGGGGGCTTCATGAATTATTGGTGGCCATTGATTTTTTTTCTGCCGCCCTTGTGTACAAAAGTAAGAGAAGACCGATGATAAAGAAAACCATCAGCATAAGGACTGATATGCGTTGTGATCCTGTACTTTCTGCAAGAAAACCGAATAAAAATAATCCGAATACAATTCCAATCTTTTCTGTCACATCATAAAAACTAAAAAAGGAAGTAGTGTCTTTCGTTACCGGCATCAGTTTGGCATAAGTGGACCGGCTTAATGCCTGGATACCACCCATGACAAAACCAATGATACAGGCAATAATATAAAATTGTACCACATCGTGTTTTGGAATGGTATAGCCATAATAACAAATTCCGATCCATACTAATACACAAACCATTAACGCTTTCAGGTTGCCGATCATAGATGAAAGTTTTGAAATAACAAATGCACCAGGAATAGCAATTAATTGAATGATCAGAATAGCGATGATAAGATTTTCAGTTGGAATGGCTAATTCGCTTTTCCCGTATAAAGTAGCTGCCAGCATCACCGTTTGCACTCCCATATTAAAGAAGAAAAAAGCTGCAAGGTATCTTTTCAGTACCGGGATTTCCTTTAGCTGGTTCCATACTTTTCTTAATTCTTTATAGCCATTGCTTAGAATATTATTCTGGTTTTGAATGCCGGCAGGTATAGAATTAGGAAGCCGCCTCAGCGAAAGTGAAGCAAACGAAAACCACCAGATGCCTACAAGTAAAAAGGATAATTGTGAAGCAAATCCTTTTGTAATACCGAGTTTATCATTCATTAATACAAAAACAAAACAAACCAGTTGAAGAATCACACTGCCAATATACCCGTAAGCAAATCCTTTTGCACTCACCCGGTCACGATCTTCAGGTGCAGCAATCTCTGGTAAGAAGGAGTTATAAAAGACAATACTGGACCAAAATCCGATTGTGGCAAAAATTAAGCAAAGCAACCCAAATCCCAGGTTGGATTCTCCGTAAAAGAAAAGGGCACTACAGGAAATACTTCCCATCGTCATAAAAAAGCGAAGGAAAGATTTTTTATTTCCTCTGAAATCAGCAATAGAAGAAAGTAATGGAGATAGGGCAGCCACAATCAGGAACCCGATGGCCATCGTATAATTATATAAAGATGTGTTCACAAATTCCCTTCCAAGGAAAATGACTGTATCCTGGTTTGTCAGATCATTCCCATCGCCGGTCATGCTTTCAAAATATGCCGGAAAAATTGTAGAGATAATGACAAGACTGAAAACGGAGTTGGCCCAATCATACATGGCCCAGCCATTGATAACTTTTTTTGAAGCAGTCTGCATGTGTTGGTTTTAGTGCAGGGAAGGTAATGAGAATTTATTTATTACGATTCCATTACTCCACTGAAGATAATAGCAAGCAGTGCAATACCGGCTATTATTCTGTATATGCCAAATGCACGGAAACCATATACTTTCAGGTAATTAATAAAGAAACGGATGGCCAGCATGGCTACAATAAAAGCAACAAGATTGCCAACAATAAAAGCTGTGATATTCTCATTACTTTCCAAAATGATCTCATATCCTTTCCGGACAAGGATGCCATTATTCCAGTCTTTAATAAAAATTGTATAGCAGGTGGCTGCCATCATGGTAGGTACTGCAAGAAAAAAAGAAAACTCTGCAGCCAGGTGCCTGGTAAATTTTTGCTGCATGCCACCAATAATGGATGAAGCACTGCGGCTCACTCCCGGGATCATCGCCAAAACCTGCCAGCAACCCACTAAAAAAGCTTTTGGAAAACTGATCTGGTCATCAGACTCAATGGTATGCACACGAAACATATTATCGACAAATACAAGAACAATACCTCCAATCAAAAGTGAAACGGCTACAGTCGTTGGGCTTTCCAGCAAAGCATCAATTTTATCTGCAAAAAGAAAACCAAAAAGCAATGCAGGAATAACGCCAACAAAAAGTTTTGCATAGAACTGCCATTTACCCAAGTCAAAAAATTTTTTCCAATACAAAACAACCACAGCCAGGATGGCTCCGAACTGAATGGAAACCTCAAAAAGTTTCGTGAACTCATCTTTATGAATTCCCAGCAGATAGCTGGCAATGATCATATGTCCCGTAGAAGAGATTGGGAGAAACTCTGTTAGTCCTTCAACAATGGCAATGATGATCGCATCCACTATACTCATATAAAAAAAACTAAAAGCTCCGTATTGGCGGAGCTTAAATTATTAATGGTTAGTATAAAATAACAGTTGTTTAATTATCCCTTTGGCCTTTTAAAAATCGCAATAATTTCGATCACCAGGCCGGCAATGATCAGAATTGGCGCCAAAGTTATTCTTCTGAAACTATAAACCTCTTTTTCATTGAATACTGCAGGATCACTGCTTTTTCCGCCAACCATCAGTATCATACCAACAGCTATGACTACTGCTCCGATTAGCATCCATCTTAAATTTTGTTTATCAAAAAGACTTTGTGAGGCAGTAATTGTTTTCTTTTCGCTCATACCGGTATTTTAGGGTTGCAATATAAGGAAAAAAGGCCCCTCTAAATCTCCCCGAAGGGGAGACTTGTGAAAAGTCTTTTTATTAAATAATAATGATTTCAAAAAATGA
This sequence comes from uncultured Chitinophaga sp., assembly GCA_964581455.1. Taxonomy (GTDB): domain Bacteria; phylum Bacteroidota; class Bacteroidia; order Chitinophagales; family Chitinophagaceae; genus VBAS01. The sequence continues at coordinate 15,181 of CAZOOT010000078.1, forward strand.
AGTTTGTGCAAATTTCTGGTTTGTGAGAAGACACTCCTTCCCTTTGGGAAGGCTGGGATGGGCTGTTTAATACAACTCATCCAGCTTCATCCTCAGGTATTTTATTACGCTCCGGT
>CAZOOT010000078.1:15306-16550 GCA_964581455.1 uncultured Chitinophaga sp.
ACTGAAGAGTGTAATACTGATTCCCAGAACAATCAGTGCAACACCCAACAATATGAATGATTGTGTGTCATGTAGTTTTTTAAACCCGTCAAAAAAGCTTTCTGCTATCAGCAACAACAAATAAACCATTGCCGTGGCTATTATTCCACTGATGCTTCCGTTTATCACGGCTTTTAAATTTAAAGGACGTGCAATATACCAGCGGGTGGCGCCTACCATTTGCATGGTCTTTATCAAAAACCGGTTGCTAAACATAGCCAGGCGTATGGTATTATCGATAAGAATGATAACCATGGTTGAAATAATGATTGCAATAACCAACAAGATCAGGCTGGCTGTTCTGAAATTAGAAACCATAGATCCTACAACAGCTATCGGGTAACGCACTTCATCCACAATATAAAACCTGGATATATCTTCTTTAATGGAAACCAGTTTTGCTGAGTCGAGGTACTCTGCTTTTAATTTGAAATCGATACTTGTTGGCAAAAGGCTGTTGTCAATGAACTCGGTAAAATCTTCACCACCGGTTTTTAGCCATTCTTTCTTTGCAGTTTCCTTATCAGTATAGGTAACTTCTTTTACATAAGGCTGTGATGCGATATAGTTTTGCAAGTTTTCTATTGCAGTATCTTTTATATTCTGACGGAGAAACACATGTACTTCCACACTTTCCTTAAGATTGGTGATTAGCTTTCTGGAATTAATGGTGATGATACCAATGATCCCAAAAAGGCATAATACAAGGGTAACACCCAGAATGGACATGAAGTATGAAGGTTTTCCGCGTTTGATGGAGGCTCTGCCTGCTTTCACCATAAGAATTGAATTTATCCGGTTTCCAGTTGCCTGTCCGGAATTTTTTTCCCGGGTTCTGTTTCCCGGATGCTGTTAATGATTGAATTTTTCTATTGCTTTTCAGCGGGACAAATGTAAACGATTTTGCAGTGCAATCCTTAATTTTGTCGCTTATCTAACGATTGGCTTTGGTAGTTATTTCAGAGTCTGAAGAAAGAAAATATTTTTTAAGTCTTCTTTCACAACTTTGCTCAACGTCCCTTACGATGCGGAGCTTGCACTGAGCAAAGCGAAGTGTTCATCGACAACAATTCTATGCGGTATCATATAGGAACGCTGATGACACGGATATTGCGGATTAAGCGGATCAGACCTGTGCACATCCGTAACATCAGCGTTATCTGTGTTCTGTTTTATTCAGTAGAATTGATAATGTACAAGAGTGC
>CAZOOT010000079.1:0-4257 GCA_964581455.1 uncultured Chitinophaga sp.
ATCGAACCTGTATCAAAAGTTTAGGAAACTTCTATTCTATCCATTGAACTACGGGACCAAACACCTGTATGCTATAGCCAGCATAAAAAAGTTGGGCAGCAAATATAGTAAAGAAAAATTGAGGTTACTTAATACCCCTCAGGAGTATATTCTCTATATCGCATCCCTGTATTTCTCATTGATCACTTTCCGTTTCAGCTTCATAGTTGGTGTCAGTTCACCACCTTCTACACTCCATTTTTCAGGTATCGGTTCAATTTTTTTGATATGCTCCGCCTGGTTGAAATGCTGGTTACACTGCTAACTCAGCAGTTAGTAAATCATTATATCAAAAGCATGAAAACCATGCGTTTTAAAGACTTATTCAGATAGTTTATTAAATATGAAAGAACATAGCTGGAGGAAACGGCTAACTTTAAAATATACAGTTCACTTTTGGCAAACGAAATGTTTACCGTGAAGATAATATTGGTGCAATACGGAAACCGACAAGACAGGAAGATCCTAAAGCCTACATAAGAATGCTGCTGCGGCCCCATGAATTCAGTTCAACCATTACTGGTGATTATATGGATGCAATGGAAAAACATCTTGAAGAATCAAATGCTTTTAAAAAATACAATAAGGCGAATTTGAAGTTAACAGATACAGCAGAATGATTAAATTGTATCTATTATATGCATAACCATACTGCCAGTTTAATATGGTTCTTCACTTTGCCAGGAAACAGTTCTGTCACAGTCAAAATTGATCACAGATCATATTCCTGAATTCTTTTCTTTAAATTGTTTAATACTCAAACCTATTTATAGTAGCGTCTTTCATCAGTGCGGCAATAAATAGCTCATGATTTTTTGCATGACCCCATACCTGCCAATGGATATATAATTTATTGCCCTCTTTAATTTCTTTTGATAATTTGAATTTCAGATTATTTTGTTTCAGCAACAATTCGTATTGAATTCTTTTACCTTCAGAAAATTCACATTTAACTGAATAATTTTTTGCCTGGTTAAGATGGTCAATCATTTTTTCCATGTAAGGTAAAATGGCCAGCACCATAAGGATAAGAATACTGGCTGAAGCCGAAGCCAGGTAATGACCCGCCCCGATACCCATACCCACAGCTGCTACAGCCCAGATGGTGGCTGCCGTGGTAATGCCACTCACCTTGTTTTCTCCACGAAAAATTACACCCGCCCCTAAAAAACCAATACCAGTAACGATGTTGGCTGCTATACGGTCTGCACTAAGAGTTCCACCAATCAATACCGACATAATGGTAAAGAAACAGGAGCCAATTGATATCATGATCATGGTACGAAACCCCGCTGATTTACTCTGATATTCTCTTTCTGCTCCTACAATACCACCCCATAATGCAGCCAGTAAAAAACGAATCAGAATTTCATAATCCATAAATAACTAATTTAAGAGTGATTGCTTCATCTGCTTTTGAAAATTTAATCATCATTCAGGAATATATCCTTGCAATTGCATCCCTGTATTTTTCATGAATCACTTTCCGCTTCAGTTTCATAGTAGGTGTCAGTTCACCACCATCTACACTCCATTCTTCGGGCATCAGTTCAAATTTTTTGATTTGCTCCACTTGGTTAAAATTCTGGTTGTAGCGGTCAACTGTATCTTTTATCAGTGCCAGCACTTTTTCATTTTTAATTATTTCTTCATTTCCCCGAAATTCAATTCCGGATTCCTTGCACCAGTCTTTTAATGCATTGAACGAAGGGACGATCAAAGCTCCGGTGAATTTCTCAGCTGCGCCGGTTACCATCATTTGCTCGATCCATTTGGATTCTTTCATTTTATTTTCTATAGGCTGCGGTGCTACATATTTACCACCCGAGGTTTTGAAAATTTCTTTTTTTCTGTCGGTGATCTTTAAAAATTTATGTGCAGGATCCTTTGGATTATCTACCAGTACACCAATGTCACCGGTATGAAACCAACCATCAACAATCGCTTCTGCAGTCAGATCTGTTTTTTTATAATAACCCATCATCACATTGGGTCCCTTGCAAACAATTTCCCCGTCTTCTAATATTTTCACTTCTACATTATCTATAATTGTTCCAACTGTACCGAACATTCTTCCTTTCGGGTTATATCGGTTAACACTGATCACCGGTGAAGTTTCTGTAAGTCCATAGCCTTCAAGTATAGGGATTTGAGCAGCAGTAAAGACTCTTAATAATTTTACCTGGCAAGCAGCAGACCCTGTAACTATCGCTTTTACATTTCCTCCCAAGGCTTCCCGCCATTTACTAAAGATCAGTTTATTGGCAAGTCCTAATTGAATATTATACCACAATCCCATTTTCTTACTGATGTCATATTGCAATCCAAGATCTAAAGCCCAGTCAAATAATTTTTTTTTGATACCGGTCAGGTAGGCAGCTTTTGCCATTACCCGCTCATAAACTTTTTCCAAAAGCCGGGGTACTGTGGTGAAAATGGCTGGCTTTACTTCTTTAAGGTTTTCACCAATTGTTTCCATGCTTTCTGCATAATAAATGGATACACTTTGCCGCAAATAAACATAGCTGACCATTTTTTCGAAAATATGATTCAGTGGCAGGAAACTTAAAGCCCTTACATTTTGTACGCCAATTTCTTCAAAGACACAATTACTATCCAAAACATTACTTACAATATTGTGATGACTCAACATCACTCCTTTCGGAGTACCGGTGGTGCCGGATGTGTAAATAATCGTTGCCAGATCTTCCACTTTTATTTTCCCTGAAATTTCTTCAATCAGTTCATTTTTATTTTTTCCGAGTGCATCTTTCCAGTGCACCGCATTCGGCACATATTCAAAAGTGAAAACATGTTTTAAGGAAGGAACTTCAGCATTGATGCTTTTTACTTTCAGAAACAATTCCTCATCATTTACAAAAATGGCTTTTACCTGTGCATCATTTAAAATAAACTTTAATTCATTTACACTGATGGTGGGATAAATGGGGACTAATACGCCTCCGATTTTTTGTACAGCCAGATCCAACATTAACCATTCAGGACGATTCTTACTGATCACTGCAACCTTGTCTCTTCCTTCGGATGTCATATCATTTGCTGATATTCCCAGGTCCAACAAGCCGCTTCCTAATTGATTGACGATATCATTAACTTCTGTAGTACTGTAAGTTTTCCAGCTGCCTCCTTCTTTCGCAGCAAACATATCGGGCAAGGGAAAATTTTTCAATTGAAAATGCAGGAAGTCAAATAATCTTTTAGGTTCCATATGTTGTTTTTTTTAGATCCTGACTAATTGTTGGAAGTTTCCGTTTATGAGGATAAGATACATCAACAAATTAGGGAAATTGACAAGAAAAAAAAAGCCCTGATTCTACAGGGCCTTTTGATGGTTATTTGAATTTATTTAGAATAATAATATTGTCCGGGCGGCACTTTGAAAATACGGCTTTTCTGAAACCTGGTAAATCCATTGTATTCATCTGCATGAGCTTTTGTCCAATTGTCATAAGCAGAAAGATTTTCAACTGTTCCGAATAACCACTGGTTATAGGCGTCAAACATTCCTTCACGCAGCAATTGCTGGTGATAATCAAAAAGCCGGTGTGGAAATTTGGCAGCATTATTTTCGTACCAATCCAGTATAAAACGGGCCCTTGCCATGGTTAAAGAAGCTGTGGTTACTCCTTTTGTTACCAAATCAGATTGTTTATTCATCGATTCAAGAAAAGCTCTGGAAAAAGCATTCCTGTTGTTTTCTTCTCCTTTCATGATATCAGCCTGCACAAAAAGTTTTTCTTTATAACCTTTCAACAGTAGATCTTTCATTGCTGCACCCCGCTGACTCAGGCTTTCCATATTAATAAATATCTCTCCATAAATCAATCCCCACACTTTTTCTTTTGTATAAAAATAAAATAGCGCTGCATTATAATAATTGCCGCTATAACCCGGATCCAGTTCAATACCCTTTTCCCAAAGATTAATTGCATTGTAGTCATTTTTTGCCCAAAGCAACTCGCCATATTCGCTGTGTAATGGGCCACTCCTTGGAAATTTTTTTATTCCCTGCTTGTATATCTTTTCACATTCTTTTGGGTCCTCGATGGCTTTATAAATATTACCGGCTAATTGAAAAATCATGACATCGGCGTCATCACGGTTTATAACTGTCTTGATTCCTTCAATAGCCTTTTCATAATCCCGTTTATAATAATAGCACTGGATCAGATCTTTTTTATAATCCAAATTATTCTT
>CAZOOT010000079.1:4267-16235 GCA_964581455.1 uncultured Chitinophaga sp.
TCTTGTCCATTTGTGTAATACGGTTTAGAACAAGAATGGCATTATTCCAATCGTTTTGCATCATAAAACCCCTGGCTGTCTGGTGTAATTCTTTCAGATCATCCTGCGCTGAAAGAAATAAGGAGACAGAGATCAGGGAAAGGAATAAGAAAAGTTTTTTCATATTTACAAAGTAAAATAAAAACAGCCTCTTTAAAGATAGTGTTGCTGAAAGATTACAATTTGTTTCACAGTCTTTATATCAGGTGTGTAAGTAAGCCATCTCTTAATTTGGGTTCAAACCAGGTGCTTTTCGGAGGCATTACATTCCCACTGTCAGCAATATCAAATAATTGCCCAATAGTAACCGGGTAAAGACTAAAGGCCACCGCCATTTCTCCGCTGTTTACTCTTTTTTCCAGCTCAGCCAGACCCCGGATGCCACCAACAAAATCAATTCTTGTATTGGTACGGGGATCATCTATATCTAATATTTTAGTCAGAATATTTTTTTGAAGAATAGAAACATCCAGTACGCCAATCGGATCTTCCTTAAAACTTCCTTCTCTTGCCGTTAAAAAATACCATTGTTCATTCATATACATACCTATTTCATGCAAAACAGCAGGCTTAACGGGCTCCGGACTGAGTGTGATCATAAAATCTTCCTGCAGGGCACCTATGAATTCTTCTTGCGACAGGTCATTCAGATCTTTAACCACACGGTTATAATCTAAAATGGCTAACTGGCTGGCTGGAAAAATAGTGGTCAGAAAATATTTTGCATCAACACTGTCTGGTAATTCCTGGCTCACTTTTGCAGCTGAAGCGGCACGATGATGCCCGTCTGCGATATAGGTGAAATCAACTTTGGTTTCAAACAACCTTGTAATGGAATTGATCACATCGTCACGGTCAATGGTCCAGATGGTATGCTGAATGCCATCGTCAGTAACAAAATCATAGGTTGATTTGATTTTTGCTTTCCAGCCGTTGATCAGTGCATTTACTTCCATCACATCCCGGTAAGCCATGAACACATTCCCGGTTTGTGCTTCAATGGTCCGCATATGATCGATCCGGTCCTTTTCTTTTTCAGGCCGGGTGAACTCATGCTTTTTAATTATTTCATTATGATAATCCTCAATGGAAGAAACACAAACAAGCCCGGTTTGACTTCTGCCATGCATGATGAGTTGATAAATGTAGTAACAGGGTTTTTCTTCAGGGAAAAGAATATTCTCTTTTATCAGTTGCTGTAAATTTTCTTTTGCTTTTTCATAAACGACTGTACTGTGAACATCGATCCCTGCAGGCAAATCAATTTCTGATTTGGTGACATGTAAAAAAGAAACCGGGTTTCCCTTTGCTGCTACTCTTGCTTCTTCACTGTTTAAAACATCATAAGGTGGTGAAGCAACTTGCTCTGCTAATTCTGTTTTTGGTCTTAATGCTTTAAAAGGTCTGATTATTGCCATTTATTGATCGTTGAATTATGATGATGATCTTTTATCCTTTTTTGGTTGCAAACTGATGCATTAAATCTGTAATTGCTATTACGCTTTTCATGGGCAGGGCATTGTACAAAGAAACCCTGAATCCACCCACGGATCTGTGCCCCTTTATTCCAATCATGCCTTCCTTTTTGCAGAGATCAATAAATTCTTTTTCCAGCATTTCATTTTCCATAATGAATACGGCATTCATTACACTCCGGTCTTCAATTGAAACAATAGGTTTAAATATTGATAACTTATCCAGTGTTGAATAAAATAATGCTGCTTTGGCATTATTTGTTTTTTCTATTGCCGGAACACCGCCATGTTTTTTTAACCATCTTAATGTAAGCATGGCCACATATACTGCAAACACCGGGGGAGTATTCAGCATGCTTCCCTCTTTAATGTGATTGCGGTAATCAAGAATTGTTGGGATTGCCCGGCTTACTTTTCCCAGTAAATTTTTATTTATTACAACCAGGTTTACACCGGCAGCACCCATGTTTTTCTGGGCACCTGCATAGATCAGATCAAATTTATTAAAGTCAAGAACCCGGCTGAGAATATCACTGCTCATATCAGCAACCAATGGCACACCGTAATCATATGGAATCTGTTTCCATTGTGTGCCGGCAATTGTTTCATTTGTGGTGATATGTAAATATGCTGCAGTCGGACTTACAGAAAGGTTTTTAGGAATTGACCTGTAATTTGTTTCATTTGTTGAACCTGCAATTTCTACATGTCCAAAAAGTTTTGCTTCTTTAATTGCTTTAATTGCCCAGGAACCTGTATCAGTATAGGCTGCAAGTCCGTTTTCGTTTAACAGGTTCATCGGTACCTGCATAAACTGTGTAGTGGCACCACCATGCAGGAACAACACTTCGTGGTCATCATCCAGATTCATTAATTCCCTTACAAGGGCCCTGGCTTCTTCCATTACCGGTTGAAATAAACTGGTCCGATGTCCTATTTCCAAAATAGAAAGACCGGTATTGTTGAAATCAATAACAGCACGACTGGCTTCATCAAAAACTTCTTTGGGTAAAATGGAAGGACCGGCATTAAAATTATGGATCATCGCTTTGCTGTATATGATAAGTATTAGTAAAGAAACAAATGTAGGAAAATAAAACTCCTTGATTTTGGTTTAATCATGTTCTCTGCCTTTAGCTATACCACCCCGCCATGCATTGTTCAAGGCTTCAAAATCCTTAAGATCTTCTGCAGAAAGTTCTTTGTTGGTAAGTTTATTCAGGTTTGGCTGGCCGGCATTTATCCAGGCGGTATACCAAAAGGAGGCAATTGCAAAAATGGATTGTCGCATCCTTCTTTCAATCATGCCATTTAATTTTTTATCATAGGCAATTGAGAAAGCAGAAGAATATTGACGGATAGTGATACCGTTTCTTTCTTCAAAGGCAAATTTTTCATCAGGAGAAAAACTTTTGCTAAGCTCTTTTTCAAATAACAAAACAGTATCACTTGCTGCTGCACTTTCTAAAACACGTTGCCAGATAAATTCACCGGGATTTTTTATATACTCCGCTTTGCCAATAAAAAAATCCCATGTATTATCAGCCAGTAATTCAGGTACCCGGCTTTCCCAGAAACCATGAATTCCTATCTGATCGGTGTATTGTCCATTATGATTTAAAGTGGCATGCAAAGGCACATGTGCGTCAGAAATATAATGCCCGATCTCTGCAGAATATTTTAAAATTTTAACCTGGTTTTTTTCTTTGAAAGCACTTGTTAATCTAAGCAGCATTGTCTGAATCCACCAGGGAGCTATCCCGTATTTCATTAAGCTGTCTTCTGTATATTTTAAAACAGCTTCAGACCATTTCCTGGGCAATTCAGTAAATGGATATTTACCATAATGATCAATGTCAATATAATGCCGGGGGCCTTCTTCAGGTATGGCATACCTTCTTTTATCCGGATCCACTGCATGCTCACTCAAAAAATCAATCTTTTGCTTATACAGCCACATCATTTCGGGCGGTAAAAGAAAAACGGCATTATAGTTTATTTTTCTATGAGCAAAAAACCCCCAACTGAAACTTTCCAATGAGATAAACAACAGAAGTATGAGGGGGAAATATTTTTTCACGGTAATTTTTTTGTTTCCTCATCTCTTTCGGCATCCAAATCAACAACGCCGCCTGTTACTGCATATTTCATGGCTTCACCGGAACTGATCTTGTCTATCTTTTTTACTTTATCTCTTGGTAAAATATATAACTGACCAGCAAAATTGTAGGACTGTGGAACATAAACTGCTACTTTATCTGTACCCATTTCAAACTTCTGCATTTCTTCATCAGTCAGAAATCCGATGATCCAGACATCTTCAGAAAATACATTTGCCAGAACGGCTACGTTGAACTTCTTTTTTTCTCCTGCAAAGGCCTCAAAAAAATCTTTAGTGGAAGTATAAATAAATTTTACGCCTGGTGTTCTTTCCATCCAGGTATCAAAGAAACCGATAAAACTTCCCATCAGAAAGTTTGAACTTACCCAGCCGACAAAGATTACAAACAGGATTATGATCAAAAAACCTACCCCGGGCACTTGAATATAGGGTTCCAATATGCCATCAATCTTATCAAATAACCACCAGAGAACGTATGCTGTAATACCAATAGGGGCCAGAATAATGACGCCCTGGATAAAATAGCGGAATAATTTTCGAAGCGTAACCTGGTGTTTTTTTTCTTTTATAGTCATAATTCCTTAATTCATAACAAAAGTAACCCAAAAATCGACCTGCTGCAGATCAATAAAACACATGAACGGAGAAATAAAAGGATGGAAACTTTGGCTACCTGAAAAGTTTCCATAGTTTTGTCACCCTGAAATGGAAAAAATGGAAGTACAAGAGAGAATAAAACAAAAAGCAGACGAACTTTTCCGGCGGTATGGTATCCGTTCGGTTACCATGGATGAAATTGCTACACAACTGGGAATGTCAAAAAAGACGATCTACCAATACTGTGAAGACAAAGATCAATTGGTAGACGCAGTTACGATTGATGAAATTCAATTCTCACAGGAAAGCTGTACAAAGAGCAGGGCAGCATCTTCAAATGCCATTGAAGAAATATTTCTGATCATGGAATTTGTAGAAGTGATGTTTCGCAACATGAATCCTGCCATGTTATATGATCTTGAAAAATATCATCCGGCATCTTATAAAAGATTCGAAGAACATAAAAGCAAGTTCCTGTTTGAAATCATCAAACAGAATTTGGAAAGAGGAATAAAAGAAGAACTATATCGACCTGAAATCAATGTGGAGATCATGACCCGCTTCCGCCTGGAAAGTATGATGCTTGGTTTTAACATTCATTTGTTCCCGCCTGCAAAATTCAACCTGGCGGAATTGCAACAGGAAATAATCGAACATTTTTTATATGGATTGGCAACACTCAAAGGGTATAAACTCATTTTAAAATATAAGCAACAACGATTAAATAAATGATCTATGATATTTAATAAAACGAAAACCATTTTATCATCTGTATTTCTTTTATTTGTTTTTACTACATCGGTTAAGTCTCAGGAGATCTATGAGATCACCGTAAAGGATGCAGTGGACATTGCATTTAAGAATGTAACTGATCTGAAAAATGCAAGATTGGATTACAAGATTGCTGATGCCCGGAACAAAGAGATCGTCGGTCTTGCCTTGCCGCAAATAAGCAGTGCTTTACAGGGTAATCATTACCTGTCACTGCCACAAATTCAATTTCCGGATGGAACGGAGAAAACAATTTATGATGTATTGAAAGAAAATGGTGTGAGAGACGGAAGTGGTAATCCGATAGTCAAGGATGTGGATCTTACATTCAGGAATTTCAGTTTTCTCACACCCTGGAATGTAAATGCAGGCCTGACAGTTCAGCAATTACTTTTTGAACCGCAGGTCTTTGTTGGCCTGGAAGCCAGGAAGGAACTGCTTACCAGCAGCGGACTACAGATCAAAGTAGCGGAAGATAAAGTAAGAGAAGCCGTTCATAAAAGTTACTATGCTGTACTGATTTCTCAAAAACAACTGGGTTTTATAAAAGAGAGTATAAAGCGATTGGAAAAGCTTGCTGCGGATATGAATGAAATGTATAAGAATGGATTTGTTGAAAGACTGGATATTGATAAAACCACTGTTTCCCTAAACAATACAAAGACTATCGAAAACCAACTGACAAATGGAATAAAAATTGGCTATGCAGCATTAAAAATGACATTGGGATTATCACAGTCAGATAGCCTGGTACTAAAAGATGAGCTAAGCTCAGCACAGGTGAAAGACGGATCACTCGAATCTGATTTTAATTATGAAAACAGGAGCGAAGTAAAACTGCTTAATAGTGCAGTAAAATTACAAGGCTATGATATCCGCAAGCACAAATTATCCTATGCACCAACATTGGCTGCGTTCTATAATTTTCAACGGAATGGTCAGCGAAGCGCAGAAACCATGGGTAGTCAAAAACCATGGTTCTGGTACAGTACAAGCCTGGTAGGACTTTCCATCAACATTCCCATATTCGACGGATTCCAAAAAAGGAATAGGATACAACAGGCACAATTCAATAAGGAGAAAACAGAAAACACATTGGAGTTTGTAAAAAAGGGAATCGACCTGGAACAAACTGTGGCCAAAACTTCACTTTCAAATGCCATATTAAATATGGATGCCCAGGAAAAAAATATGGAACTGGCAGAAAAAGTATTTACTACGGTAAAGAAAAAATACGAATTGGGTGTTGGGTCAAGTTTTGAAGTGTTACAGGCAGATACTGAATTACAACAATCACAGTCTAATTATTTCAGGGCATTATATGATGCCATTGTTGCTAAAATAACTTATCAAAAATCATTAGGGAAATTATAAAATAAATATAAAACCGGAAACCATGAATAAGGTATTATTAATAATTACAATTGGAACGCTTTTCGTTTTTTCTGCCTGCAGCAGCGCTAAAGATGACAAAGGAGAATTAAATGACAAAAAAGTAAAGCTTGAGAAACTTAAAGCAGATAAGTCCAAGCTGGATGTAGAAATCAAAACGCTGGAAACAGAGATTGCTTTACTCGATCCTGCTTCTCAAAAAGACAAAGCAAGACTGGTGGCGGCAGAACCAGTAACACAGGAGGACTTCACGCATTATATCGAGCTGCAGGGCAAAGTAGATGCGAATGATATAGTAGTAGTTACTCCAAGAGGCATGCCTGCACAGGTAAAAGAAATCCATGTAAAAAGAGGTGATATGGTTAAGAAAGGCCAGTTACTTTTAAAACTGGATGATGCCATTTTATTACAACAAATGGAAGGTTTGAAAACACAATTGAGTTATGCAAAAGATATTTACAACCGACAGAAAAACCTCTGGGACCAGAATATAGGAACTGAAGTTCAACTCATAACCGCAAAGAATTCAGTGGATGCTTTGGAGAAACAAATGGCTACTCTTCAGGAAAACTGGAAAACGTCTTTTGTTTATGCACCGATCAGCGGCCTGGCCGATGTTGTGAATATTAAAGCCGGTGAGATCTTTAATGGTTATACACAAATGGGCCCGCAGATTCAGATCTTAAATACAGAAAGTATGAAAGTGGTAACTGAGGTTCCTGAAAATTACCAGGTAAGGGTTAAGAAAGGTTCTCAACTAAGTATTTCAATTCCTGATGCCGGCATTGAGAATATTAATTCTGTTATAAGTGTAATGGGTGCTTCTATCAATAATAGTTCAAGAGCCTTTATAACCGAAGCCAGAATTCCCTCTATGCAAAATCTGAAAATTAACCAGGTAGCCCTGGTAAAGATCAAGGATTATCATGCACCCAATGCCATTACAATTCCGATAAATGTGGTACAAACTGATGAAAAGGGAAAATATGTTTATGTGATCGTTAAAGAAGGCAATGTGATGAAGGCAAGAAAAAAAGATGTAATTGTTGGTGAGAACTTTAACGGCAAAGTTGAAATTAAAGGGAACTCATTGTCTGTTTCAGATATGATCATTACAGAAGGCTATCAATTAGTTTATGATGGCCAGGTTGTAACAACTGATATTAAGATGTGAGCTTATTTCAGAATTAAAGATTAACTGAACCTTGCTATCTGCAGGAAAACAAAAACCAACTGACTGAATGGTCAGCGAAACAACAAAAAATATTTTCTATGAATGTTTTTGAAAAAACAGCGAAGAAATTTAAAGAATTTAAACCAACCAGTTGGAGCGTTGACAACCGGACTGCCATTTATATAGTTACAATACTGATCACAATATTTGGGCTGACAAAATTCAACACAATGCCGAAAGAGCAGTTTCCCGACATTGTGGTTCCCACCATTTCTATTACTACAATTTATGTGGGTAATTCTCCAAAAGATATTGAAAACCTGGTCACTCGTCCCATAGAGAAACAACTTAAAGGAATCAGCGGGGCAAAGGTGAATAAAATTCAAAGCACTTCTCAGACAGACTATAGTTTGATCGTGGTAGAATTTGATACAGACATAAAAATTGAAATTGCAAAACAAAAAGTAAAAGATGCAATTGACAAAGCAAAAACTGATCTTCCTGCAGATCTTACTTCCCAGCCAAATGCACAGGAATTTGCTTTCAGTGAAATGCCCATCATGTTTATTAATGTAAGTGGTGATTATGATGGCATCAAGCTGAAACAATATGCAGACAAGATGCAGGAAAAATTTGAAGAGCTGACTGAAATAACCAGGGCAGAGATTGTAGGAGCACCGGAAAGAGAGATTCAGATAAATGTAGATCCTTATAAAATGACTGCTGCCAGGGTAAGTTTTATGGATATAGAAAACGCAGTGAACAGGGAAAACCGGGATATTACAGGCGGGTTGATTGAAGTGGGGAACATGAAGAGGACCCTCAGAATAAAAGGTCAGTTCACCAGTTCCTTAAATCTTCGTGATATAGTGGTACGTAGCGGCGCACAGGGTGCTACAGTTTACCTGAGAGACATTGCAGAAATCAGAGACACGATCAAAGAGCAGGAGAGTTTTGCCAGGCTGGATGGTAAAAACGTAGTCACCTTAAATATTGTAAAACGTGCAGGCGAAAACCTGATCAATGCGGCAGATAAAATAAAATCACTGGTTGCGGAGATGCAGCAAAATGAAGATTTGCCCAAAGACCTCAAAGTTGTTATTACCGGAGATCAGAGCAAGCTTACAAAAAAATCTTTCAGCGAATTGGTGAACACAATCATAATCGGATTTATCCTGGTATTGATCGTATTGATGTTCTTTATGGGAGTAACCAATGCATTTTTTGTAGCATTGAGTGTGCCGCTAAGTGTATTTGTGGCATTTATTTTCCTGCCAGTGGCAGATAGTATTATTGGCACAACAGTCACGTTAAATTTTATAGTACTGTTTGCCCTATTATTTGGTTTGGGAATAATAGTGGATGATGCCATTGTTGTTATAGAAAATACTCACCGGATTTATAATAACGGAAAGGTTTCCAAAGTAAGGGCTGCAAAAGAAGCGGCAGGCGAAGTATTCATTCCGGTATTGGCAGGAACAGCCACTACACTTGCTCCATTTTTTCCTTTGCTTTTCTGGAAAGGACTTATCGGAAAGTTTATGATCTATTTACCTACAATCCTCATTCTAACACTGGCGGCATCATTACTGGTTGCATTTATTTTTAACCCGGTATTTGCAGTTAGTTTCATGAAACCAGAAGGTAAAGAATTTGAAAAACCCAAAACAGCTGTATTTAAAAATAAATGGTTCCTTGTATTATTGATAGCAGGATTATTACTGCATGTTTCAGGATTGCATGGCTTTGCTAATTTTTCTTTACTGGGAGCACTGCTGATGGTATTTAATTCTTTTGTTTTAAAAGGGCTGATTCATTCCTTTCAACACAAAGCACTTCCCCGGTTGATGAATAATTATGAACAGATGTTGAGATGGGTACTGAAAGGCTGGAGGCCGGTTGTGATGTTCATCTCTTTATTTCTTCTATTTATTTTTTCAGTTGTTTTTTTAATAATCAGGGGAAACAAATCAACATTCTTTCCTGTAGGCGACCCTAATTTTATTTATGTGTATTTAAAATTACCGGTTGGTACTGATGTGAAGCATACCGATAGTGTAACAAGAATGCTGGAAAGCAGGGTGTATAAGGTATTGGAAAATGAATTGCCACAAAAAAAAGATGGTATCGTTGAAAGTGTCATCACAAATATTGCAGTAAGTGCAAATAATCCAAGAGACAATAACAGGAGCATTCAGTCTAACCTGGGGCGAATTCAGATTTCATTTGTAGAGTATGAAAAAAGAAACGGGAAAGAAACAAGACCATTTTTAGATGCGATCAGGGAAGAAGTGAAAGGGATCCCGGGAGCAAGCATTGAAGTTGGCCAGGAAGATGCAGGACCACCCACTGATCCCCCTGTGAATGTTGAAATCAGTGGTGATGATTTTGAAAAAATATCTAAAACAGCAACAGATCTATTAAACTATCTGGATACAAACCGGGTAATCGGTATCGAAAACCTGCAAGCTGATGTGGATCTGAATAACCCGGAAATTACCGTAAATGTTGACAGGGAGAAAGCCATGCTGGAAGGGCTCAGTACAGGCCAGATTGGAATGGAAATAAGGACAGCAGTTTTTGGAAAAGAGATCAGCAAATTGAAAGAAGGGGAAGATGAATACAAAATCCAACTTCGCTATACGGACCTGCTCCGTAATAATATTACAGATCTGATGAACATGCGGATCACATTTATGGATATGAATACCATGCATGTAAAATCCATACCTGTAAGTGCAGTAGCAACGGTTGATTATACGAGTACTACCGGCGGAGTAAAAAGGAAAAACGTAAAAAGAACAATTCAGTTACAAAGTAATGTGCTGGATCCGACCATGGTGGCAAAGATTAATACAGATCTGCAGCTGAAGATTGATGAATTCAAAGAGAAAACAAATATTCCTTTAGATGTAAATATCAAATTAAGCGGACAAAGCGAACAGGAACTGGAGACTCAGAAATTCCTGGGTAGTGCTTTATTAATTGCATTGGGAATTATCTTTTTAATTCTTGTTTTACAGTTTAATAGTTTAAGCAAACCTTTTATAGTTATTACGGAGATCTTCTTTTCTGTGATTGGTGTGTTATTAGGGTATGCAATTACAGGGATGACAATTTCCACGATTATGATGGGAGTCGGTATTGTAGGCCTGGCAGGGATTGTAATTAAAAATGGAATTCTCTTAATAGAATTTACGGATGAGCTCAGAGGAAGAGGAATAAAAACAAGAGCAGCAGCCATTCAGGCGGGTAAGATCAGGATCATTCCGGTGATGCTTACAGCGGTTGCAACTATTTTAGGGTTGCTGCCATTGGCTGTAGGGTTTAATATTGATTTCGTTTCCCTATTTCAAAACTTTGCGCCCCATATTTTCTTTGGTGGGGATAGTGTAGTATTCTGGGGCCCCTTATCCTGGACGATCATTTTCGGACTGATCTTTTCATTTTTCCTTACTTTGATGATGGTGCCAAGTATGTATATCATTGCAGAAAGATTAAAGCGGCCGATGGAAAATTTTTATGGAACTAAATGGGTAGGAATTTTAGGGTTTTTAGGTCCATTTTTCTTCATTTTCGTATTTATTATGTTTGGAATCAGAAAATTGCAAAGAAAACCGGTATGGCTTGGAAAAATGAAGCAGCGAATCCAGAATGACTGATGTCTAAGTAGCATAGTTGGTTTTATCCCCGCACTTTCGGGGGCCCGCCAATAATCTTATTGCGCAGGCAAGGTGAAAATAAAAAGCGACCCCCACGATTAACTGCTTATGAGATTTCGGGGGTCGTTTTTTTTATTTTCATGTTTCAGTATAATTATCAATCTCTCAACCTGTTTAAGTTTTATTCTAAACTTTATTTGAACTGTAAAGCCTCTGGCTAAAAAGCCCATTACAACAGGGCTTGATAGCTTCATTATATTTATTTTGATTCAGAGAATGTATTGGTAAAAGATCCACACTTTGATTTTACCATTTATCAATTTATTAATGCACCTGACTTTGGCACTTTCATATTTTTGTAAAAAAAATTGCAAATGAGTACTAAAACCAATCATGAAATAGATTATTTGATTCGCGGAGAAGAAATGCAATGTGTGGATGTTGAACTGGATCCCAATGAAACTGCTGTTGCTGAAGCAGGTAGTTTTATGATGATGGATGAAGGAGTAGAGATGCAAACAATATTTGGCGATGGCACCGGCCAGGATAAAGGATTTTTCGGAAAGCTGATGAGTGCTGGTAAAAGAGTATTAACCGGCGAAAGTCTTTTTATGACAGCCTTTACCAATTCCAGTCTTGGAAAAAAGAAAGTCACTTTTGCTTCACCTTATCCGGGAAAAATAATTGCAATGGATCTGCATTTACTGGGTGGCAAAATGATCTGCCAGAAGGATTC
>CAZOOT010000080.1:0-16175 GCA_964581455.1 uncultured Chitinophaga sp.
ATCTTCCACTTCACCAGAGCGAATGGATCTTTATTTTCCTGGCTGCAGCTGTCATCACGGTTATCCCAATTTCGCTGGGTGGCGGATTAGGTACCAGGGAATTGGTTTTTGTGGAAGGTGCCAGATATTTCGGTCTTGATATCCATATTGCCCCTATCATCAGCATTCTTTTTTACCTGTCCAATGCTTTATCATCTGTTTGGGGTGTTTATTTTATTTATCATGATCCTTTATTGGAAGAAAGAAATCCATAAAAAAGCCATATTGGGGACTTCCCGCCGGTAATTAACTTTGATCAGTAATAAAATTCTGTGCAAGAAAATCAACAAAAATATTTCTGGATACTTTTAGGATTATCCGCATTGTTGTTAATACCGGGATTGGGAAAAACGCCACTTTGGATCTATGATGAAGTAAGGAATGCACAATGTGCCCGTGAAATGTTTGAACGTGGCGACTGGATCATTCCCACATTCAATGGAGGATTAAGAGCTTTAAAACCACCCCTTCATTATTATTTCATGTTTGGGGGTTTTGAAATTTTTGGTGTTACAGAATGGGGTGCCCGGTTTTTTTCTGCAGTTTTTGGGATCTTCACCGTACTGCTTACTTACTTTTTTGTAAAAAAATATTCCACGGAAAAACATGCACTTATTTCCTGTTTTACATTATTAGCTTCTTCGCATTTTCTTTTCGAATTCCGGATGTCAGTGCCCGACCCCTACCTGATATTTTTCAATGTGGCTTCTATATTTACAGCCTATGCTTATTTCAAAGAAAATAAATCTTATTGGTTATGGATCTGTGCTATTGCGATGGGGCTGGGAACACTTGCCAAAGGACCCGTTGCTATAGCATTACCGGGAGCTTCTGTTTTATTATGGCTAATCTGGGAAAAAAGAATAAAGGAAATTTTTTCATGGAAAATAATCCTTGCTGCAATTCTCATGCTGGCTTTAGCAGTTCCCTGGTATTGGCTGGTGCACAATGCTACTAAAGGTGAATGGACCAAAGGATTTTTTCTTCAACACAATATTGGCCGGTTCTCTGAGGCCATGGAAGGGCATGGTGGAGTTTTTATCATTGTCCTCATTGTTGTTTTACTGGGTATGCTCCCGGCATCAGTATTCATTGGAGAGATCTTTAAAAATTTTAAAACCAGGTTTAAAGATTCTTTCTTAAGACTTGCATTCGCAGTTGTTTTAATTTTTATTGTTTTTTACAGTATCAGCGGCACCAAATTACCCAACTATGCAATGCCCTGCTATCCTTTTGCAGCAATCTTACTTGGTCATTATATTAATAAGCTATGGATGGGTGAATCTAAAGCCAGGCTTTACCCATTTATAATTTTACTTATAATAAATACAGCTTTACCAATTGGGGGCTATTTTGGAATAAAGAACGAAGTGAATACTACCGGGCTTGAAAATTTAGCTGCTTACCTTTTAATACTGACATTAGCTTCTCTTGCAGCAATCTACTTTATAATAAAGAACAAAATTCGCAATGCCATACTCTCAGCATTTATATTATATATCATTTTTAATTTGGTATTTCTGAATTATCTCTACCCCGTTATTTACAAGAATAACCCCCTGACAAAAACAATTGAGGATGTAAGGAAATTTGATAAAGTTGTCGCTTATAAAATTTTTCATCCTTCCTATACTTTCTACCTGCCTGAAAGAGTCCGTGTTTTTAATGAACTTGATTCTCTTAAAATTTATTTAAAGGATAATAATGCGGCTGTAATCAGCCGGAAAAATTTTGAAGATGATCTTAAAAACATTCAATTAATAGAAATGCATAAGGTTCATGATTTGTTTGAAGGGAGTACGACAGTGATATATGTGAATGGTGAGTGGTGAATAGTCAATGGCCCATTAATAAATATTAAACCAATTACTGTGCAAATTCACAATTGCCAATTCACCATTCACAAATAATACCAGGGATTTCTTTTAGCAGCCCAGATATATTTGCGCATATTTCTCCAGAAAGCAAGTACCAGGTAAATAATGATGGGAGAACCCATTGTGAGTAAAGAAGTATAAATAAAAAACTGGCGGATCTTACCGGTTGAAATTCCTAAGCGGCTTCCAATAGCGGTACAAACTCCAAAAGCATTCCATTCAACAAAGTTTTTGAAATTGCTCATGGCTCTAAATTATAAAAAATTGATCAATTCATACAACTCATCGCATTTAAGACTGCTGATTTTCGTATTTTCGCAACACTTTTTAATGTGATGATTTGAAAATGTGCTGATTTGCCAATGTGCTGTTTAGAAAATAAATGTTTCAGACACTTTCAACCAGTCAGTCAGTACATTACCTCATTGTCACATTTTCAAATTTACAAATCTTCAAATCAATACCATGATCTTCGACCTCGACCTAATTAAAAAAGTATACGCTGAATTCCCTGCTAAAGTATCCGCTGCACGTAAACTGGTTAGCAAACCGCTGACGATGACAGAAAAAATATTGTATTCACATTTATCCGGTCCTCTTCCAGCAGCTCCGCACACAAGAGGAAAAGATTATGTGGATTTTGCTCCCGATCGGGTTGCCATGCAGGATGCAACAGCGCAAATGGCACTTTTACAATTTATGACTGCAGGCAGAAGTACAGTAGCGGTGCCTTCTACAGTTCATTGTGATCATTTGATCCAGGCAAAGATTGGTGCTAAAAAAGATCTGCAATTAGCGATAGAAACAAATCGTGAAGTATATGATTTTCTTTCTTCCATTTCTGATAAATATGGAATAGGTTTCTGGAAACCCGGTGCCGGTATCATTCACCAGGTTGTTTTGGAAAATTATGCATTCCCTGGTGGTATGATGATCGGAACAGATTCTCATACACCTAATGCAGGTGGATTGGGAATGATTGCAATTGGTGTGGGTGGTGCAGATGCTGTAGATGTAATGGCCGGACTTCCCTGGGAATTGAAAATGCCAAAAGTCATTGGTGTTAAGTTAACGGGTAAATTGAGTGGATGGACCTCTGCAAAAGATGTGATCCTTTGGGTAGCAGGGCAACTAACAGTAAAAGGAGGCACGGGTGCCATCATTGAATACTTTGGAGACGGAGCAGATAGTTTAAGTGCAACAGGTAAAGGAACTATATGCAATATGGGTGCTGAGATCGGCGCCACTTGTTCATTGTTTGCCTATGATGATAAAATGAGTGCTTACCTGAAAGCCACCGAACGTGAAGAAGTAGCCAAACTGGCCGATAAGATCCGTGAACACCTGCGTCCTGATGCAGAAGTATATGCTGATCCAAAAAAATATTATGACCAGGTATTGAAGCTTGATCTCAATACACTCGAACCATATCTCAATGGTCCGTTTACTCCTGATCTGGCAACTCCTATTTCTAAATTAAAAGATGCCGTTAAGGAAAACGGCTGGCCCGATAAAATTGAAGTAGCCCTGATCGGCAGCTGCACCAATTCATCTTATGAAGATATCAGCCGGAGTGCTTCCATTGTACAAGATGCAGTAAGTAAAGGGTTAAAAACGATTTCTGAATTTACCATCACTCCTGGAAGTGAACAGGTAAGATTTACTATTGAAAGAGATGGCTTCATCAAAGAATTTGAAGATGCCGGTGGATTGGTACTTGCCAATGCTTGTGGTCCCTGTATCGGTCAGTGGGCAAGACATATAGATGACCCCAACCGTAAGAACACAATCGTAACATCGTATAACCGGAATTTTGCAAAACGTAATGACGGACTTTCCAGCACCCATGCATTTGTTGGATCGCCGGAACTTGTAACAGCACTGGCCATGGCAGGTTCACTTTCTTTCAATCCATTAAAAGATAAATTGAAAAATGATAAAGGCGAAGAAGTGATGCTGAAAGAGCCAACCGGTTTTGAATTACCACCGAAAGGATTTGCAGTAGAAGATGCCGGCTACCAGGCACCAGCTGCTGATGGCAGTGGCATCAATGTAAAAGTAGCACCGGATTCAAAACGTCTGCAATTGCTTGAACCTTTTGCAGCCTGGGAAGGAACAGATCTGAAAGGATTAAAACTTTTAATAAAAGCAAAAGGTAAATGCACTACTGATCATATCAGCATGGCGGGACCCTGGTTAAAATTCCGCGGACACCTGGATAATATCAGCAACAACATGCTGATCGGTGCTATTAATTATTATAATGAAAAAACTGATAATGTAAAAAACCAGCTGACCGGAGAATATGGAGCTGTGCCAGCAACAGCAAGAGCATATAAAGCTGCAAATATTGGCAGCGTTGTGGTTGGTGATGAAAATTATGGAGAAGGAAGTTCCAGAGAACATGCAGCTATGGAGCCAAGACACCTGGGAGTTCGTGCCATCATCGTAAGAAGTTTTGCCCGAATACATGAAACCAATTTGAAAAAACAGGGTATGCTGGCACTCACTTTTGCCAACAAAGAAGATTACGATAAGGTACAGGAAGATGACAGCATTGACATAAACGGCCTTACAACATTTGCTCCCGGTAAACCACTAACTGTTGTGCTCAACCATGCAGATGGCAGTAGCGATGAGATTGTTGTAAACCATACATACAATGAACCGCAAATCGAATGGTTTAAAGCCGGTGGTGCATTGAATGTAATAAGAAGAGAGTTTGCAAAATAATATATACAAGTAACGATAAAGAAAAATCCTGTCTTTCGACGGGATTTTTCTTTATCAATCTTTTCAAATATTTTATTCCTTTATAACACCCCAACACTTCTTTCTACGAATGCTGTAAGATCCGCACCTTTCAACATTCCCTTTGTCAGCATAGCAAGATCAAAAGATTGTTTGGCTAAAACAGTTTGCTGAGTTTCATCGGCTGACAGTATTTTACTGATCAATGGATGATTGGCATTCACTGAAACTTTATAAGAGTCGGGCATCGATCCATAAAAATTCATTGCGCCACCTCCAATCTTACTCATGTCTTTCATCCGACGCATCCATTCTTCTTCAGTAAGTGTAACCGGCATCGCATCGGCTGGCAAACTCTCTACATCCACTTTCATAGCCGCATTGTTAATGGCTTTATCGAAAATTGTTTTCAACAATTTGGTTTGTTCTTCAGTTAACTCATGTTTGGAAGCATCTTCTTTTTCTATCAGTTTATCCAGCACATCAGCATCCACTCTTTTCATGGATGTTTTTTCCAGCTTCATTTCAAGATGCTGAATAAAATGACTGTCGATCGGTGAATTCATCAGCAACACATCATAATTCTTTTTTTGTGCAGCCTGTACATAGCTGTGCTGCTGTTCTGCATCTGCTGTATAGAGATAAACCAATCTCCCGTTCTTGTCGGTTTGAAAATCTTTCACCTTGATTTCATATTCTGCAAGGGTATAATGTTCCTTATTGGTATTTGTCAGCAATAAAAAATCTTTTGCTTTTTCATAAAATTTCTCATCACTCAATGATCCGTATTTTACAAAAATGCCGATGTCATTCCATTTCTCTTCATAATTCTTACGGTCTTTCTTAAACAACTCATGTAATTTCTCGGCCACTTTGCGGCTGATATAGTTGTTGATCTTTTTTACATTGCTGTCTGATTGTAAAAAAGAACGGCTTACATTCAGGGGAATATCCGGCGAATCAATAACACCATGCAATAACAATAAAAATTCCGGCACTATATCTTTTACTTCGTCTGTTATAAAAACCTGGCGGCTGAAAAGTTTGATCTTGTTTTTCGTGATCTCAAAATCATTTTTCAGTTTGGGAAAATAAAGTACACCTGTAAGATTGAATGGATAATCCACATTCAGATGAATCCAGAACAGTGGTTCTTCGCTGAAAGGATATAATTCTCTGTAAAAATCAAGGTAATCTTCATCAGTCAGGTTGGCCGGAGTTTTAGTCCAGATGGGGTTTGTATTGTTGATTATATTTTCAACTTCTATGCTTTTATATTTAGGTTTACCGTCTTTGTCTTCGCCATCGGGCACGGATTCTGTTTTTGTACCAAACTGAACAGGTACAGGCAAAAATTTTGCATATTTATCTAAAATCGATTGCAGTCGATTTTTATCCAGAAATTCACTTGAGTCTTCATTTATATAAATGATAACAGAAGTACCCCGCTCCTTCCTGCTTCCGGTAGTTATTTCAAATGAAGTACTGCCATCGCAGGTCCATTTCGCTGGTTCAGCATCTTCCAGGTAACTCAGGGTTTCTATCTCTACTTTATCTGCCACCATAAAGGCGGAATAGAATCCAAGTCCGAAGCGACCGATGATCTCGTTGGCATCTTTGGCTTCCTTGAATTTCTCCATGAACTCAGTAGCACCGGAAAAAGCAACCTGGTTAATATATTTTTTTATTTCTTCAGCAGTCATGCCGATACCATTGTCAGAAATAGTTATGGTTTTAGCTTCCGGATCGAATGAAACCTGAATTTTCAATTCTCCCAATTCACCATTATAATGTCCAAGGCTTGCCAGTCTTTTAATTTTCTGGGTAGCATCTACTGCATTACTTACCTGTTCCCTGAGAAATATCTCATGGTCAGAGTATAAAAACTTTTTAATAATCGGGAAAATGTTCTCAGTGTTAATGGAAATGGTGCCTTTTTCGTCTATCATAATTTATTTATTTTAATAATATTCTGCGGACAGATATCAAGCATTGTTCCAAAGGGTTAATAGTTGACAGATTGACACGGTGGACTTGAAAAGTCACCTATTGCTGTCCCCGTTCTTTGTTTCAGCCTGTCTTTTTTTGCGAAGCATATAGATATAGAGGCTTTCAACTTTTTTCCTTGCCCAATCGGTTTTTCTTAAAAATGTCAGGCTGGACTTTATACTGGGGTTACTCTTAAAGCAATTGATATTTATTTTCACTGCCAGCTCTTCCCATCCAAAATATGCTACCAATTCAGTTACGATGGATTCTAGTGTTTTGCCGTGGAGGGGATCTTTTGATTGAAACATGGGATCTATTTTTTCTTTTTTTTATCTCCCCTTGTTTTAGGCTTCCCGTATTTTTTCATCATCCGGTCTTTGTGTTTTACAATAAAATTCACCTTACTGTTTTTCGCAGATTTTTCCTGAAAAGCCGGCCCTGCATCTTCTTTTTTTGGCTGCATCAGCGGATAATTCTTTGTGAAAACTGCCGGCTTTTCATCTTCGGTCAACTCCTCAGAGATTTTCAGCTTAGATGGTAATTCCAGAATAGGCAGCTGGTATTTCATCAGCGATTCAATCGCCGTTAATAATGGTTTTTCTTTTCCGGTAATAAAAGTTATCGCTATTCCTTTTTTATCTGCCCTACCTGTTCTTCCAATACGGTGAATATAATTTTCCGCAAGTTCCGGTACGTCAAAATTGATCACATGGGTTACTTCTGCTACGTCAATTCCTCTTGCTACAATATCTGTAGCAATAATGAAACGATATGTTCCGTCTTTGAATTGCTGCACAGTATTGAATCGGTGATTCTGTTCCTTATTGGAATGAATAACTCCGGCAGTTCCCGGAAATTCTGTTTCAAGCTGCTGATACAACTGATCAGCTAATTTTTTTGTAGCTGCGAATACCAATACCCTGGTCATAGATTCATCTTCTGATAATAATAATTTCAGAAGATTAACTTTTGTATAGAAATTCGGAACCTCATACCCTTTCTGTATTATATTTTCGAGCGGTGTACCAGTTGGTGCCGCTTCTACCATAACCGGATCATTAAAATAAATTTTCATAAGTGCTTCTACATCTTCAGTCATCGTGGCTGAAAACATCAGGTTTTGCCTGCGTACCGGTAAAAAATCCATTATGTTTTTTAGTTGGGTACGAAATCCCAGGTTAAGCATTTCATCTATTTCATCAATTACCACTTTTTTGATCTGTTTAGTTTTAAAAGCTCCGTTCATTGCCAGATCAAACAACCTGCCAGGTGTTGCAACCAACACATCCACGCCTTTCATCACTTCTATATGCTGTGTATTAATATTTACACCACCATATACTCCAACTACTACCAGGTTCATATAAAGCGTTAATGATTTTACATTTTCTACTACCTGTGCTACCAGCTCTCTTGTGGGCACAATAATGAGTATCTGCGGTTGCTTCTTTTTTGAAAACTCCCATTGCCGCAAACAGGGAAGTAAATAAGCAAAAGTTTTACCAGTCCCTGTTTGAGCTATTCCACACACATCTCTTCCCGACATGACAGTTGAAAAAACTTTTTCCTGTATTGTAGTTGGATATACAAAATCCATATCCTGTAAAGCATTACGAAGCGGGGTATTTAAATTCAGATCGTCAAATGTCATAATAGAAATTAATAAACGGCAAAAGTAGTTTTAATTATCTGTCCGCTTCGCATTCTGTTTTAACTATCAGCTTTTATCAAACTATTAAACGGATAAAAACAACTCTAATGATTTTGGAAATAGTTTTTCAAAAACCAGCCGAATTGGATCAGGCCCAGGAATTGTTAGCAATTTTGATTATTCTATAATCACTATCAGATATATCCATTAAAAATTATCTTTAATTTCACTCCTTACTTATAAAACGAGCAAAAACATGCATTTTAATTTCAGATCAACAGCAATTTTTTTTTCAATCTCATCTTTTTATTATCCTGCACTGGATCAAAAAAAATACTCAATCCTGCTCCAACAGTATCTTCTCCCCAAACAATGAAAGAATTCCGTGCGGCCTGGATTGCAACTGTTGCCAATATCAACTGGCCAAGTAAACCGGGGTTGAGTACAGAAGTTCAAAAACAAGAAGCGCTTGGTTTACTGGATTTTTTACAGACACATCATTTCAATGCTGCGATTCTTCAGGTTCGACCCCAAGCTGACGCTTTATATAAAAGTGACCTGGAGCCATGGTCTTATTATCTTACCGGTGTACAGGGAAAAGCACCTGACCCCTATTATGATCCCCTGGAGTTTTGGATAAAAGAGGCCCATGACCGGGGAATAGAATTGCATGTATGGCTAAATCCATACCGGGCTCATCACAAAGATGGAAAAGACATCAGTGATCAGTCAATTATTAAAAAAAATCCGGAGCTGGTCATGAAGCTGGCCGAAGGATATTGGTGGATGGACCCTGCAAGAAAGAAAGTACAGGATATAACAAATGATGTGGTGATGGATCTGGTAAAACGGTACGATATTGACGCCATACATATGGATGATTATTTTTACCCATATCCATCTTATAACGGCAATGCAGATTTTCCGGATGATGCCAGTTGGGCTGAGTACAAACAAACCGGCGGACAGTTGTCAAGGAACGATTGGCGGAGGGATGCAGTGAATAAACTTATTGAGCGGCTTTATAAAAACATTAAAGCTGAAAAATCCTGGGTAAAATTTGGTTTGAGTCCTTTTGGGATCTGGCGACCAGGTTATCCTGAATCCATTGAAGGTTTTGATCAGTATGACCAATTATATGCTGATGCCAGATTGTGGTTAAACAAAGGTTGGGTAGATTATTTTTCTCCGCAATTGTACTGGCCGGTGAACCGATATCCTCAAAGCTATCCTGTTTTATTAGGCTGGTGGGCTGGTGAAAACAAAATAAACCGGCACCTTTGGCCAGGCCTCAGTGTAGGTCGGGATACTACTGAAAAGAATACTGACGAAATACTCAACCAGATCATGATAGATCGTGGCATGTTGCCGAAAAATAAAGGAGTAGTACATTGGAGCATCTCATCGCTGACCAGGAATCCGAAATTGGCCGATAGTTTATTGAAAAGTGTTTATAAAAAGCAAGCTTTGATTCCACCCTCACCCTGGTTAGATAATAAGTCTCCGGCTACACCTATTGTCAATACTGCAGTCCAAAACGATTTATTGAAAATAAGTTGGAGGCACCCGGACGAAAAAGATGTTTTTAATTGGGTGGTTTATTTTTACTATGGAAATTCCTGGAATTATAAAATTCTGAACCGAAATGATCGTTCCCTGAACTTAAACAGAAAAACAGGTACCGGGGCTACATCTATGGATTTAAAAAAAATAATTGTATCTGCTGTTGATAGGACAGGAAATGAAAGTGAAAAGAAAGAAATAACTGTTAATTGAATCAAATAGTTTTGAATTAAAACTTGTGGAAATAAATTTTTCCTGACTGAAAGTCCTAATTACAATATTTTTAAAAAACAAAATCACTTTCATGAAAAATATTTTATTTATTTCAACCTTATTTTTGGTTGTCAGTTTATACGCTCAAAAAAATGCATCCGTTTCTTTTGAAAAATGGATCAGCCTGAAAGGAGTTGGCAATCCCATTATTTCACCCGATGGCAAAACGATTGTATATACAGTTAACAGTACTGATTGGGCTAACAATTCCTATGACGGTGAGTTATGGATGGCAAGGGACAATGAAGAACCCTTTCAATTAACCCGGACAAATAAAGCAGGCAGCAGCAATGCAGCTTTCACATCCGATGGTAAATATGTGAGCTTCCTGACAAACCGTGGAGACAAAACACAACTTTACATCATTTCAATAAAAGGTGGAGAAGCTATACAGGTAACCAATGATGCAGATGGTATCAGTAATTATGATTGGAGTCCTGATGGAACAAAAATAGTTTACAGTAAACCACAAACAGACAGCAAACAGGAAAAATCAACAAAGGAACGATACGGTGGATTTGCTGTAGAAGGTGAAGAGTATAAGCAAAATCATTTATGGCTACTGAACTTTCATTATGATTCGGTTTTTCTTGCCGGTCAATTACCTTGTTATCCGGCTAAAAAAGATTCGACAAAAGCTGATTTACCCAAAGAACCCGGATGTGTTTCCTTGCCGGTTGCTAAACAACTTACCGAAGGTGATTTTTCTGTTTCGGGGTTCTCCTGGAGCCCGGATGGAAAACAAATTGCATTTAACCGCCAGGCTAATCCGCTAATACTTTCCGGCATCAGTGCAGACATTGTGCTGATAGATGTGGGATCTAAAAAAATGACTACTGTGGTCAGCAATCCAACAGGTGATTTTTTTAATCAATGGAATCCGGAAGGATCTGCATTTGTTTATGGCAGTACAGTAAATGATTCGGTTACCAATTATTTTAAAAATAACCGCTTGTTTATTTATGATCTGAAAACAAAAACCAGTTTGGAGATTGCAAAAGACATTGATGAAAACAAATCTGTAGCAGATTGGAGTAAATCAGGCCTGTATCTTACTGCATTTGAGAAAACAAAAAGAAAGCTATACAGCGTTGATACAAAAACAGGTTTGACAAAAGCCGTTACACTTCCATTAGATATTCCGGGATCTGTAACATTCAGTAAAAACTCAGACGCTATTGCAGTATCTGGCAGAAACTATTCCGGTTTGAATGAAATTTATTTATGGAAATTAAACCAACCGTTAAAACAAATCAGCAATAGCACAGCGCAGATCAAAGACTGGAATACACCGGTTAACGAAGTGATTCAATGGAAAAGTAAAGACGGTGCAATGATAGAAGGCATTTTGATCAAGCCCAAAAATTATGATGCTAAAAAGAGATATCCGTTGTTAACTGTCATTCATGGTGGCCCAACCGGTATTGATCTTCCTGATCCTGTGGCAACTTACGTTTATCCAATTATGCAATGGGTAGAAAAAGGAGCCATTGTGTTGCGGGTTAATTACCGTGGCAGTGCGGGTTATGGTGAAAAATTCAGATCGCTGAATGTAAGTAATCTGGGAGTTGGAGATATGTGGGATGTTGTAAGCGGCATAGAATATTTGAATAGTAAAGGGATCATTGATACTTCTAGAATGGGTTGTATGGGCTGGAGCCAGGGTGGATATATTTCAGCTTTCTTAACCACCAATACAAATATGTTCAAAGCCATTTCTGTTGGAGCAGGAATTTCAAATTGGGTTACTTACTATGTCAATACAGACATCACTCCTTTTACCCGCCAATACCTGGAAGCAACTCCCTGGCAGGATATGAATGTGTATTTAAAAACCTCACCCATGACCAATATTAACAAGGCATCTACGCCAACATTGATCCAGCATGGTGAATTTGACAAACGAGTTCCAATTCCAAATGCTTATGAACTTTACAGAGGTTTACTGGACAGAGCCATTCCTTCAAAACTTATCGTGTATAAAGGATTTGGACACGGAATAAACAAACCCAAAGAAAGGCTGGCTGCCATCTGGCATAACTGGCTATGGTTTAATCAATATGTTTTTGGTGAAGGTGATGAAAAGATGCCAATAGAATAAATGCACAATTATTTTATTGAAGACTGTTGTAAAAGTTTACAAGAGCAATTAAATTCTCTTCGGATTCAATATCCAGTTTCTGGTCTTTGATGAATTTCGACAGTTCGGTTTTTTTATCACTCAACAACTCGGAAATATTTTTTAATTTCTTTACCTGGTTCCATTTCCCCCCGTTTAATACATAATACCGGGGTTGTGTTGTAATAGAAAGTTCCGTAGTAGCAGAACCATAAAGCGGGGATTCTTTCAACTCTTTTTTGTATTGTTTTAATAAGAATGCTTTGCCGGTAGAAAGTCGTTCATACCAGCCGGTTCCCGGCTTATTTTCTCCCTTTAAAAAATCAGAATGAATAAAAAAATGGTAAAGAAAAAAAAGTGAATCAAATAAAACAACTTCCCTTACTGAAGCAGTGGCAACCATTTCCTGCTTTTTATTGTCGAGATAATGAATTTGATTATCCAGTAAGTTCAGCTTCAATAATTGATTTTTAAATTCAATCCCATTATCAAGAACGACTTTGCCATTTAAAAAATTCTCTTTAAAAAAAGCTGACCCTTCAACAACCTTCGCATATTTTGTAAGCATAAAAGGTTTCCCGGAAAAATCATGCAGAAATGTGCCATCCTGGGAATAGATTAATGCAGAGCTAAAAAAAAGACAGATGAACAGATTCAGTTTTTTCATAATCCTATTATGAACGTAATTTATGAAATTAAGAAAGAAATAATCAGTCAATTTAAAATTTTTAAACCAAAGTTTATCCGGCTATCTTTTTTTGATTCTTCTGTTTTAATATTAAGCTTAAACTGCAGTACAGGTTCTTCGTTACAAAAAACATAAAGCCAGTTTTCTTCATTTCCTGTTACAACGTATTTCACCCTTAACCTGTCGGAATCCCGAAAGAAAGGAGCGGTTTGTAAAAAATCAATGGTATCAGGCCGGAAAACAGAAGCCACAAAAAAGTGTTTTATCTCCTTATTGGTTTTTATTTCAAACTGAAGTGTATCCCCTACTGATGCTGAAATAATCCCTTTTTGCGGAAGGAATGAATTTATATTTAGTTTTTTAAACCCCGAATGACGAAAAGGCTGTTGATTAAATTCATTGTAAACAGGTGGGTATTTGATTAATGTCCATTGAATATCTTCCGGGTAATGATCCCTGAAAAATTCATAAGGATCCGAGAGAAAATAAGCATCATTGTATTGCCTGATATATTCATTTCCATAAGTCACAAAACCGCTTGCCCAGGTAACATCCAGCAAAAACCATGTACTATCAATATACACG
The DNA here is from genome assembly GCA_964581455.1 of uncultured Chitinophaga sp. Classification (GTDB taxonomy): domain Bacteria; phylum Bacteroidota; class Bacteroidia; order Chitinophagales; family Chitinophagaceae; genus VBAS01. The sequence continues at coordinate 13,536 of CAZOOT010000080.1, forward strand.
GCATTCCAGCTATGGTTTACGCCAAATCTTCCCCTGCTGTTTTCATTAGTTCTTGCATAACCCTGGATGATTTCACTTCGGATACCGGAACGGTCACATAAGACTTTAAACAAACGGGAGTACCCGTCACAAAAAGCAATTTTTCTTTTTAAAACTTTTGCCGCTACCCTTTCATTCAAAGAAGGAAGTACTTCTGCAGTATCCTCAATGTCTTCAAAAAAATTGCCCGGATCAATTTTATTCCGGCCGAAAATCCGCACATTGTAGCTTATATGTGTCGATATCCATCGAAAAATAGCTCTTACTTTTTCAAGATCTGTTTTACCCAGTGCATCCAGTTGTTTTGAAAGTGAATCAATTTTTTCTGTATTGATAAATGCCACTTTCCTGTTAATTGCTGTAAAATTATTTCTTACAGGTTGTGCAATCATTTTTAATGAGAAGAGAATTGGTATTATGCATATAAAAAGTTTCATGCAGTAAAGCTTAATTAAAATTAGGATTACTTTTTATTCCCGGAATAAAATCAGCCGGGATCAGGCAGTTTTTTTTAAAATCTCTTTCACGGCAAGATTTTATACCGATCTTTAAATACTCCTTTGACGAAACCGTACAATCAGTATTATACTCTATATTGCCACCTGATAAAACCAAAATAAAAAATTCAACATGGGAAATTTTGAAAATTTTGTTGCAGCAGCCAATTCAATAATCTGGAGCAATGCTTTGATTTATCTTCTGTTAATAACAGGCGTTTATTTCTCTATCAGTATGCGTTTTTTCCAGGTAAGGCTTTTTAAAGAAATGATCAGGCAAATGATTCGGGGAAATAAATCCACTGCCGGCATTTCCTCATTCCAGGCTTTGGCAGTTTCCTTATCAGGGAGAGTAGGTACCGGAAATATAGCAGGTGTTGCTACTGCAATTTATATTGGAGGCCCCGGTGCTGTCTTTTGGATGTGGTTGGTAGCTTTCCTGGGATCGGGTTCTGCTTTTGTAGAATCTACCCTCGGACAAATATTTAAAAGAAAAGAAAAAGGTGAATACCGTGGCGGCCCAGCATTTTATATTGAAAAAGGTTTTAAAAATAAAAGTATTGGAAAATGGTATGCCATTGTATTTGCGTTCTCTACCATATTAGCCTGCGGATTGTTATTACCGGGAGTACAATCGAACAGTATCGCTTCTGCTGTAAAAAGTGCATTTGATATTAAATATGTTTATACAGGAATACTGCTGGCAGTCTTATTAGGCCTCATCATTTTTGGAGGCATCAAACTCATCGCCAATGTTGCGCAGTTTGTAGTCCCGTTTATGGCAATTGCCTATATTTTGGTTGCCCTTGTTATTATGGCGATGAATTATGAAAGAATTCCGGAAGTATTTAGTTTAATCATCAGTAGTGCATTTGGCGCAAAAGCAACTTTTGCCGGCATCATTGGTGCGATGATCTCTATTGGTGTAAAACGGGGTGTTTATAGCAATGAAGCCGGACAAGGCACAGGCCCCCATCCTGCTGCTGCTGCGGAAGTTTCACATCCGGCAAAACAAGGATTGGTGCAGGCATTCTCAGTATATATAGACACACTTTTTGTTTGTTCTGCCACTGTGTTTATGATTCTTATTACAGGCATGTACAATGTTAAAGGAGCAGATGGAAATTTACTTGTAGATAATGGAGTTTATTACATGCAGGCCGGTGTTAAACATGTAGATGGCAGCCCAACTTACACACAAGCGGCAATTGATAAAGCATTCAGCAGCGGGCAGGAAACTTTTCATGAAGGCTATGTAGGTACCGGTAGTTATTTTGTTGCTATAGCTTTATTCTTTTTTGCGTTCACTACATTAATGGCCTATTATTATATTGCTGAAACCAATGTCGCTTATTTAACCAGAACAAGAGGAGGGCCGGCTATGATGTTCCTGTTGAAGATCGCAATTATGACAGCAGTTTTTTTTGGATGTGTTCGGACAGCAACAATTGCCTGGGATCTTGGCGATATGGGTGTTGGTATCATGGCCTGGTTAAATGTTATTGCAATTATTATTCTTCAAAAACCGGCATTACTTGCATTCAAAGATTTTGAAAAGCAGCGGAAGGAAGGAAAAGATCCTGTCTTTAATCCTTCGGATTTGGGAATAAAAGATGCAGATTTCTGGGAAAATGAATATAAAAGGGAGAATGCATCGTAGTCTGATTTTAATCTTAATACCTTAAGAGGGTTTGTGAATAGCAAACCCTCTTTGCTGTTAGTAAGTTTTTTTAAAAATGTTTACACTTCAAAAGCATTCATCCTTAACAATTTAATAAAACAATTAACCCACTTTTATTAATCATATTAATATTTATTTTTTTTTATCATGCTTTACATAAGTTAATAACCTTACCTTTCTATTCTTCATTTCTGTTCCTATAAATACTCCCTGATAATTCACTTTTGATTTGTGTTCTGGATTTTTCTGTCTACCCTGTCAAAATTAGTTTCATAACTCCCCTGTGAACTGATAATGTATTTTTTAACCAAAACATAAACACACATGAAAAAGATTTTTTTATTTCTGCTCATGGCGGTAACATTTACAGCCTATACGCAAACTACGAACCTGGCTACGGTAAATACTGTAAAACCAAAAAAA
>CAZOOT010000081.1:0-16040 GCA_964581455.1 uncultured Chitinophaga sp.
CGGGGATGATCAAGTCCTGAATTTTCCAATGACCAGTTTTCTCCTTTATCTGCAGACCTATACATATCTTCTCCATTAAAATCTTTGTAATCGAGAGCTCCGGAAGTTCCTGCAAAAATCAATTTTTCATCAACAAATAGCAGGGACCGGATGGCTGTATTTGAAATACCTTTATTTATCGGAGTCCAGCTTCGGTCTTTTTCATTGTATCGGAATACACCTTTTTGAACAGCGCCAAAATATAAACGGTTTTGTTTGTCAACGACCATTTGAGCAGCAGCTTCTCCGATCGGGTTTGAAACCTCTAATTTTTTCCAGTTATCTCCGTTGTTATCAGACCGGAAAACATTTCCATTTTCATTGGCTGCATACAGCACATCGTTTGCATCCACAACAAGAGCAATATACCGCTGTGTTTCCAACCCGTTATTTACAGGATGCCAGTTTTCTCCGTTATCTGCAGACCGGTATACTCCCCCCGCTAAAACTGCAGCAAATAACTGATCATTTGAATTAACAACAAGATTCATTATCCAATGCGAATTTTTAAACGGGATGCCATTGCTTTTTTTCTGCCAGCTGTTACCTGAATTGGAAGACCTGTATATACTTGAAGTGTAAGTTCCCACAAACAATTCACCCTTGCTGTTCATGGCCATATCCAGTATACCCTTTTCATCCAGCCCATTATTTTTTTCGATCCAGGTTTTCCCATTGTCGGCCGAACTAAAAACACCTCCATATGAACCGGCAAACAATACATCATTTTTATTAACTATCAGATCATTTATCCGCTGAGCTATCAGCCCTGAATTAAGAGGATGCAATTTTGTTTTGTTTTCATCAGAATAATGAACTCCGTTTGAAGAGCCTGTATACAATATATTATTCCGGATGATCATGCACCAAATGGCATCCCTGAAGAGGAGCCTGGCTTTTTCAGGTTGGTCAGCAATTAAATAAATACCTCCTCCTTCATTGGAAAAATCTGGACCTCCCAGGCTCGCATAGATATTTCCCTCCGCATCTGTTTCCAAGTCCCAAACAGCATATTTAAACGAAGCACATTTATACCATTCAGGATCACTTTTTTTTATTTTAAATACATCACCATTTTTAGTTGCAGCATAAACCTGCTCATCATTACCTTGCACAATACAGGTAATTGAATTGTTTTTCAGCGATGGTAAAGTTTTCCAGCTTTGTCCTCCATCACCTGAATATGAAATCAGACTGTCAGCATAGGCAACATAGATTTTTTTATAATAAGTATTGATCGCATTGACAGACTTTCTAAATCTCTCATCTTTGAGCCAATTATTACCACTGTTAACAGATCTGTAAAGTCCATTTTCAGTTCCGGCAAAAATTGTCCCGTCAGGCAAACCGGCTAAACCTGTTATTTGTAAGTTTTGAATTCCGGTGTTTTTTCTTTGCCAGGATTTATTTAGTCCTGAAGAACGAAATATTCCATCTGACCTGGTAGCGAAATAAATCTGTCTGTCCTCAGCAATGACAATGGAAATAATATTATCCCGGGTAGCTCCCAAAAACAAAGGCGTCCATAGTTTATTTTTTTCTGAATATTGAAATAATGTGCCTCCCTGCGTACCGCAGTATAATGTTCCGTTTTCGTCAAATGTCACGGACAATACACTGCCACCGTTTGGTCCATTGGTTTGATCCCAAAAATTGTTTTGTGCAAAAGAAATTTGATAAATGCATGAAAGAATAATTGCAGGAAATAATTTGTGAATTAAAATCATAGCTAATTGTGTTTCGCAGATGAAAAAAACTCAATACATTCTTATGCTTAATGTCCTGTCGGTTGTCGGTGATCTGATCTGATCTGAATTTTAATAATTTAATTCAGAAAATTGAATTATAGAAAAAAATTTCAACAGGGTTGCCGATAATGTGCAGGGCTTACTGCATGCATTATTTCTTATTCTGATTGAAACGAAATGATTACATCGCCGGAACCAACTGCAGATGCAAGTCTGCCGGGATTGTCAAAGCTTCCAAGTTTTGTATATCGATATTTTGTTTTAAAAGTTTTATAGAAAAGCACCAGGGTATTTGTTCCCCAGACCATTAAATCACCTTCCTGAATTGTTCCGATTTCTGTTGCATTTGTTGGCAAATCAGTTGAAAGTTGAAAATACTTTTCATTGCCATTCAGTTCACTCATTTTTAAAGTCAATGGCAACATGGCTTTAAATGCAACACTTGTTTTATTCTCAGAAAGCGTTGCTGTGAAAATATCTGACCTGATTTTTATTTTCATTTTATTATTTATTGAATTATCGTTAAGATAAAAATCACTCCGGGATGAAGATGTGTTTTTTGTTATTATATTTTTATCATTGCCTGCAATAACCTGGGTGACTATTAAAATAAACAGATATTTCATGGGTGCCATTTTACTGATGAATTTGACAGGTAGGATCCTCACAATTTTTTCTCAACGAATCTTCTCCCGCCAAAGAAGGGACGACCAACAACAACTTGGAATTAATAACTAACTTTTCCAAGACTTTGTATGTCTTGAAAAAGACATATAATCTTTTATAGTTTTGATTGCACTATAAATTACAACAGTAATCAAAATAAGTTTCATAGGAATTTGGCTTCCCCCTGCAGAAAACCAGACTAATATCAGAAGTAATAGTCCGCTTGTCAATCTGATGTAGGTGATAATGGGTTGTTTTATGCGTTTCAATAGAAAAAATGTAGTGATCATTACCGACATAACAACAACGATTAGTAAAATTTCATTGAAGGTCATGTTATATTTTTTAAGGTTATTATTTCTGCTAAAGTTTAGACATTTCAGGCCATTGCTGGACCTTCCAGACTACTAATGTAGAGAATTTATTTTAAGTAGTTGGTCAGGCTTGTAGGACTCTCCACAGGGGTCCTTCGGACCTTTGAAACGATTAACAACTACGGGGAGTCAATTCATATGCTTATTATCAGTTGGCACTAATTCAAGCAATTTTATTTTAACCGGAAAATGAAGAGCACCGGAAGGAATTTTGAAATTATCTGCCCATGCTGTATTCGCTGCAGGTTGTGGAGTATTTTTTTTCGGTTTATCAAGATGATGAATGCCGGTATCCCTCATGTACTTTGAAAACATGTAACAACTGGGGGAATAATGCATCCATCGTTTCATTTACCGCATTTACCGAACCAGGTAAAGTGATAACCAAAGTGTTTTTAATAAATCCGGCAACTCCGCGGGACAACATAGCATAAGGAGTTCTTTGTTGCCCATAACTGCGTGCCGCTTCCATAATACCGGGAATAGTTGTTTCTATCAACGGGGAAATAGCTTCTGGTGTAACATCTCTTGGTGATAGGCCAGTGCCACCTATGAACAATACCAGGTCTGTTTCGGTTGAACAAAGTGCTTCCGCTTTGTTTTGTATCAATGCTACTTCATCAGCAATTATTTCATAAGTTTTGGTTTTTAAACCATATTGTTCCAGTCTTTGCATGGCCAATTTGCCGGCGGTATCAACGCCTTCGCCTTTTGAAATTGTATCTGAGCAAACTATCACAGCACAGTTTAATTCATCTGCCTGCTGATTTTTAATATCTGATTTGCCACCTTTTTTTGAAACAAGTTTAATAGTAGAAATTTCAATTCCTTTATCCAATGGTTTCAGCATATCATACATGGTGAGGGCAGTAATCGCAGCGCCATGCATGGCTTCCACTTCCACACCGGTTTTGTAAATGGTATGCACTTCTACAGTGATCAGGATGTTCAAGCCCTCTATTGTATGTGTAATGGCAGCGTATTCTACCGGCAATGGATGACAATCCGGAATGACATCGCTGGTTTTCTTGATAGCTAGTAAACCGGCTGCTCTTGAAAACTCAAACGTATCACCCTTGGGAACGGTTTTATTTTTTACTGCATCTATCGTTTCCTGTTTAGAAACAATAATTACTGCAGTTGCGATTGCTTTTCGCAGACTGTATGATTTATGTGTGATATTGACCAAATGTGATGATTGATTATTAATTATTCATTCAGGTATTTTCTTTCCAAACATAGCTATTATCTGTAAAAAGCTCTTTTCCCCAAACCGGTAATTCAGCTTTCACTCTCTCCACAATTTCTTCGCAGGCATCTATTGCAGCTTTGCGGTGAACAGAGGATGTAAAAACAAACAAACTGATTTCACCAGCTGCTACTTTGCCCAAACTATGGTATACATGCATACAAGTCAGGTCATATTTTAAAAAAATAACTTCCCGGATATCTTGCATTTTTTTAAGCGCCATTTCTTCATAAGCTGTGTATTCTATAAATGCTACTTCCTTATCATCAATTTTATCAGCCCTCACCTGTCCAAGGAAAATGCTGTGCCCGCCAATAGCTGTTTTGGTACTGTGCTTTTGAATGCTGTCAGCAATAAAAGAGGCAGCTATTGGTCCCTGTACAAAAATATTTTTAGGTTTTCTTTCCATCATACAGTTTGTTTCTGTTTTTTCCATTCCAAAATTCCACCACGCAGACTGTAAATTTTTTTTTGTTCTCCAAAAATAGCCGATAAAATCCTGGCAGCCTGCAAACTTCTTTTCCCTGTTTGACAAAAAACAATGACGGAATCAGTCATTATTAATGATGATTGATCAGCCAATAGTGCCAAAGGGATCTTCCTGTTTGAAAATTCGCTTGCTTCAGGTAATTCATTAATTTCTCTTACATCTATAACATCTGTATTACCCTTTTCTATAAGGTTATTGAAAGTATCATAATCTATTTCTATTTCAGAAACCGGTGAAGTGCAAAGCCAAACATAATCTGTTTTCAAAAATGCTGTTTCATTTTCCGGTATCAGGGAGCGGGTTTCTTTCCTTGCGGAAAGACTCAATTGATACATTTCATTGTTCAATGTATTATAAGTAAGCAATTGGTTGATCAATGACTTACCAAATCCGGCAATCAATTTTATGGTTTCATTCGCCATCATACTGCCGATAATGCCTGGCAAAACACCTAGTACCCCTGCTTCCGCACAATTCAACACTTCATTCTCTTTTGGTGGCTCAGGAAATAAATCCCGATAATTTACATGATCAGCATTTTGATTCATAAATACACTCACTTGCCCTTCAAATTGTGATATGGCGCCATACACCAAAGGTTTTTTTAACAGCACACAGGCATCATTAATCATATAACGTGTAGAAAAATTATCCGTGCCATCAATCACTATTTCAAATTCATCGATCAGTTGTAGGGCATTTTCCGTAGTTAGTCTCTCATTGCAGGCAATGATTTTAATATCAGGATTCAATTTTTGCAAAATATTTGCAACTCTTTCTGCTTTTGAAAATCCGATATCCTGTACTGAATATAGTACCTGTCGATGAAGATTGTTCAGGGCCACCACATCATCGTCTACGATTCCGATTGTTCCTATACCTGCAGCAGTTAAATATTGTAACACGGGACAACCTAAGCCGCCGGCACCAATCACCAATACTTTTGCCTTCAGCAGTTTTAGCTGGGCCTTTTCACCAAATTCAGGTAAAATGATCTGGCGTTGATAACGGTCATATAAATTGATGTTATTCATTTTTATCCTCCGGAAAAAGGGGGTAATAATGCAACTTCACTGTTTTCATTCAACAATGTATTTGAATGAATCACCTGTTTGTTTACGGCGATCACATATTTTGTATCAGCTAATGCCGGATAATTCTTATGCAAAATCTCTTTCAGGGCATCCGTATTCACCACATAATCCAGGGAAATGGAATTCCCTGTGATATCTGCCAACTTGCCAAACAAAATAATTTTTAAACTCATAATATAACAAGACTGCAAATTTACTTAGAATTATCTTTGCGTAAACAGGCAATTATGGGAAAAGACTATGAATATATTACGGATGACTACAGTGACTTTATTAAAAAGCAACGATTGTTTTTTGTAAGTACGGCTCCCCTGGATACCAAAAGCCTAATCAATCTTTCACCAAAGGGTTTTGATTGTTTTCGTATTTTATCTCCTGCTCGTGTCGGCTATCTTGATATAGTGGGAAGTGGTAATGAAACATCAGCACATCTTTTAGAAAATGGCCGAATCACTTTTATGTTCTGTGCTTTTGATGGCCCGCCAAAAATATTAAGGCTTTATGGCAAAGGATATACTGTTTTACCCGGTGATGAAGAGTGGGATGAACTCTCCAAACAATTTACCCTGTTGCCTGCAACCAGGCAGATCATTGTAGCAGATATTTTCAAAGTGAAAAGCTCCTGTGGTTTTGGAGTTCCGCTTTATGAATATGCTGCTGAAAGAGATCATATCATTAAATGGGCAGAGAATAAGGGGGAAGAGGGTTTGGAGGAATACAAAAAAGAAAAAAACTTACAAAGTATGGATGGCCTGCCAACAGCACTGTCAAAATCAATCAAGCCTGGGTAAATAATAATTTATAAGCTGCAACTATTAATACAATCGCCAGTAAATATTTCAATATGTCCTGCCTGAACCTGATGGAGCCATAATAGGCACCAAAAATTCCACCAGCAAATGCCACCGCAACATAAGCTAACATATCCGGACTGAAATGTATTCCCTTGGTTAATTGCCCTGCCAGGCCTGAAAATGAATTGACAAAAATAAACAAAGCACTGATGGCTGCTGTTTGTTTCATGTCCGTCCATTTCAGCAATAATAATAGTGGAGATAAAATAATGCCACCACCAATGCCGATAAGACCTGAAAGAAAACCAATGGCTGCCCCGATTAGTAAGGATAAGATCAAATTTGATTTCCTGATTTCTTCAACCTTGATATTGGCGAAAAAAAGAAAGCGGATAATGGGTATAATCAATAAAACGCCGAGAATTTTTTTATAGATATCAGCGTCCACTGTTATCAATCCCCCGATAAAAGCCAGTGGCACTGAAGTGATGGCAAATGGTAAAAATATTTTCCAGTTAAAATGCCAGCCCCTGTAAAACTGTATAAAGGATGTGAGGGAGACAAAAAGATTCAGCAATAAAGCTGTTGGTTTCATTACTTCAGGTGTAATGCTGAACAATGCCATCAGGGCCAAATAACCACTGGCGCCACCATGACCAACAGAGGAATATAAAAAGGCAACAAGAAAAAGCAGTATGTAAAAGATGATGATGGATTCCACCAAGTGAAATTATTTTGGCAATAAATATACAGTAACTAAATCAGCTTCTTTACACTCAGTTACTTCTTCGTTAATCTGAATTAAGCAATTGGCTCTTGCAAAAGAACTGAGCCGGTACGACTCCTGGGCATCAAGAATTGAAACTGTTTTTCCGTCATAATTTCCTTTTAAGAAATGTGTGAGCCCTGTATTTTTTTGAAAATATCCTGATAAAGGGACTTCAAATGATGGCAGCATTGTTTTTTTCAAACTTAATTTTTCAATTGATGGAATTACATACTGGTAAAAGCAGGTAAGTACTGATGAAGGATTTCCTGGTAAGCCAAAAACCAGTTTGTTTTCCCGCCCGACTTTGTCGTTCGGGCAGGCTTTTTTCCCAAAGTATAATGGTTTACCCGGCCTCTGTTTTATTTTATGAAACAGTTTTTCAACACCACATTCGTTCGCAGCTTGTAAAACAAAATCATAATCACCTACACTGATGCCACCGGTTAATAGAACAACATCGCTATGCTCTAATGCTTTTTTCAATGTATTGATGACTATTTCCTGTTTATCATCAGCATAATAAACCTCCGTATGGTTTATATTCAATTGTTTTAAAACAGCTATCAGTGCAAAAGAATTGGATTCATACACTTGTCCGTATGGCAGTGGTTTGCCCGGTTGCTGTAGTTCGTTACCGGTTATAATGATACTAATAGTTGGATTGGGATAAACTTTTGCATCAGTCATTCCGATGCCTGCTAAAAATCCAATAGCGGCAGGAGACAGGAGCGTTTCATTTTTCAAAGCCAGTTCACCGGCATTAATTTCAGAACCTTTTGGCCTAACATTATTTCCTCGCTGCATTTTTTCATCATCAATGATCAAAATGCCGTCTTCTGTTTTTGCTTTCTCCTGCATAACTACAATATCGGCGCCTGCCGGCACAGCAGCCCCGGTAAAAATGCGAACAGCTTGTCCGGTTTCAAGGTTAAATGCCATCTTAGTTCCTGCAGCTACTTCACCAATTATTTTTATAGGTATATTATTTTGCCAATCATCATAAGCAAATGCATAACCATCCATAGATGATTGTGGAAATGCAGGAATAGTTGTAGTTGCATACACATCCTCCGCCAATGTTAGTCCTGCTGCTTCTTGCAAAGGCAAAGTAACAGGTAGCAATGTTGAAACATTTTCCCAGATTATTTTTTTGGCTTCCTGAACTGAAATCATGTCGGTATCAAAAATGTAGTTATTAAAAACAGTGTGTACAAAAGCTCCTATTAGGTTTTGAGCTTATCCCCCTATGGTGATCATACTTCTGTTATGAATTTCTTCCGGATGAAGTTTTTCAAAATCTGCGGTGAACTGGCCGCCTAATTCTTTTGCTTTGCTGAGAATATTCCGGTGAATCAATGGTACTACATCTTCACCATTCCGTAAAGCAGAGAGTAAATCTGTTTCTTTTTCTGCAAACAGGCAATTCTTCATTTTCCCATCTGCAGTCAACCTGATCCGGTTGCAGTTCCCACAAAAATTTTCACTCATTGTACTGATGATGGCAAAAGTTCCCTGGTGGCCCGGAACCTTATATCCTTTGGCTGTGGCATTTTTTTCATCCTCTAACCGTTCTACATTATACTTCTCTTTTATAGACTGAAGCATTTCCTGCATGGTAATTACTTTGTTGCTTGTCCACCGGTTACCGGAGAAAGGCATGAACTCGATAAACCGGACATGAACCGGTTGTAGTTTTGTCCACCCGATAAAATCATTGATCTCATTTTCATTGAGCCCTTTCATCACCACCATATTCACTTTTACATGAAAATCTTTTTGCAGCAGGAGTTGTATGTTGTCATACACTTTTTCAAATTGATCCCTTCTGGTGATCAGTTGAAATTTTTCGGCTTGAAGAGTATCCAGGCTGATATTAAGTGACCGAACACCGGATTCCCGGAGTACATCCACAAATTCATGTACTCTTGAACCATTGGTGGTGAGTGTAAGTTTTACAGGTAGTTTTGCAAGTGCCCGGATAATTTGTTTTGCATCTTTTCTTACCAATGGTTCACCGCCGGTAAGACGGATTTTATTCACACCAAGGCTTACAAAAGATTTTGCCAATGATTCAATCTCTGCCACCTGCATCAGTTGTGATGCCGGAGCAAAATCATACTCCTCTTCCGGCATGCAATAGAAGCAACGCATGTTACAATTATCTGTAAGTGAAATCCGGAGATAATTGTGAACCCTTTTATATTTATCAATAATCATGATTAAGCTTGAGGGAAATACAAATTTATCACATCCCGTTCTATAATTCAGGAATGATTTTATTGAACATTCAATAGTTTTTCATAGTCTTCCTGTTTATCAATATCGACGCTGCCCTTTGGAAATTGGATATTAGCCATTTCATCTTTATGTTGCCGGATAATACTTCTGGCACCCATGTCTCCTTTAAGTTGCATCAGTTCATTAAACAGCGATCTGTGAAAAAGGGCAGGGGGGCCGATTGCATCTCCATAATTGCAGACAATAATTGGCTTTTTGCTTTGTTGATATGTAGTCATTAATTCATTTAACACCGCATTGGAAATAAAAGGTTGATCACATACCATTAAAATAGCCGTTTCAACAGAAGGTTGCATGGCAAGTAATGTATACAACCCTAACCTGATAGCTGAAGACATTCCTTCTTTCCAATTTTTGTTTTCAATAATATGGGCTTTTTCACTATCAACTTCTGATGCTATTAATTCTGCATTTTGTCCAAGGATGACAATCACTTCGACCGGATTTGCATTAATTGCTTCTTCAACCGTATGCCTTAGCAATGATTTTCCCTGAAACTGTAATAATTGTTTTGGTTTTCCCAACCGGGTAGAAGCACCGGCCGCAAGCACAATGATTCCACAGGAGTTTGTTATCGTTTTCTTGGTATTGATGTGATGGCGTTAAGATTTTACAGATAAATTCACTTGCTCAATAACCGTTGCTGAACGAGGGTGTATCACTTCTTTTAATTTACGCAATGAATGAACATCTTTTCCAGCAAATAACGCTTTTATTTCTGCCAAAATTGAAACGGCAATTTCTTCCGCTGTTTCGGCGCCAATATCCAGCCCCACCGGGCTATGAAGAACTGAAAGTTGCTGTTCAGAAAAAATCAAACCTTCATCTTTCAATTCACCCAACATTCTTTCCCTTTTTTTCTTTGGGCCCAGCATGCCGATATAAGAAACATTTTTTTGAAGCAGTTGCTTCAGCATGGCCATATCGTAATTATAATTATGGGTCATCAGCAGAAAAACAGTATGCTCATCTATCACGATTTTGTCTAAAACCTGTTCAGGTTTTGCAACCAATACCTGGCAGGCACTGGCAAACCTTTCTTTCTTTGCATAATTGGCACGACCGTCAGCCACGGTTGTTTCCCAGCCAAGTATTTCCGCCATCTCAACCAAAGGTTTTACATCGTTACCTGCGCCAATAATAATTAAAGACAAAGCTGGTTTTATCACTTCAATAAATGCAGTTAAGCTTTGTTCATCAGAAATATAATTTTTAAAAGAAGAAACCTGGTTAATCATGGAAGTTGCAGCATCGGCCATCAAAACATCTTTCAGAACCGGTGCATTATTAATAATGCTTTCATCTTCTTTAATTAACAGGCAGGTTCCATGTTGTGTATCCATTTTATTCTTTAAAGAAAACAAAGTAACCAATACAGCCAATTGTCTTTTTTCATTCACTGCTTTTAAAAAATGAATAGGATTACCGGGATCAGCATCATTAATCGGTTCAATTAACACCTGGATAATACCATTGCAACCCAGCCCCACACCAAATTTTGCATCATCATCATCCATTGTATCGTATGTAACAAGTTTTGATTTCTTTTCAATCATCACCAATAATGCTTTTCGTAATGCATCCCCTTCCAGGCAACCGCCACTGATTGCACCGGTTAATTGGCCATTGTCTTCAATCAGCATTCTGGCACCGGGCCTGCGATAAGAAGAGCCCTCCACATGCACTACTGTTGCAAGAGCGGTTTGTTTTCCAAGCAGCCGGGCCTCTTCATGAGCTTTAATAATATCTCTGATCTCTTTCATAATCTAATTTACTATAAAATCTTTGACTGGAATTTTCATGAAGGTTATTCAATTTATATTTATTCTTTAAAAAATTAATTTATGTCTTGTTTTATCTAATTCAGTAACTTAACAGTCATTTTAATATCAACTCCTTATTATGGCAACATATAATCTTTCCATCAACGGAAAAACTTACAAAGTTGAAGCCGATCCAAAAATGCCCTTGCTTTGGGTGATCAGGGAGCTGGCAGGATTACCAGGCACCAAGTATGGTTGCGGAATGGCGCAATGCGGTGCATGTACAGTTCATGTTAACGGAAACCCTGTCCGGTCATGTTCATTACCTGTTTCGTCTGCCGTTAAACAAAAGATCACGACTATCGAAGGGCTTTCGGAAGATTCAAGCCATGTTGTACAAAAAGCATGGATTGCAGAACAGGTACCTCAATGCGGTTATTGTCAGAGCGGTCAAATTATGGCAGCAGCAGCATTATTGAATAGAACAGCTAACCCAACCGATGCCGATATTGATGCTGCCATGCAAGGACATATTTGCCGATGTGGTACTTATCCACGTATTCGTAAAGCCATAAAGACCGCTGCAGAAAGTATGGCAAAAGCATCTATCAAATAAAAACTGAAACATCATGCAAACCACAGATAAAAATTTATCACGTAGAAATTTTATAAGGCTCACCGGCATGACCGGCGCTGCTTTTACCATTGGATATGCTATGCCGTCCTGGGCAAAAGGGAACCCGGAAATATTAACTGCCCAGGCTGCTGAAAGTATGAATATTGAGTTGACATCCTGGGTATCTATTGATAAATCAGGATTGGTAACTATTTTGAATCACCGCTCTGAAATGGGGCAGGGGTCTTTCCAGGTAGTACCACAGATGATTGCTGAAGAACTGGAAGTGGATCTTGCGAAAGTGAATATTGGATTTGCTCCCGGCAGCCAAACCAAGTATGGCAGCCAGTTGACAGGTGGCAGTTCAACTGTTCGCGGTGCATATAAAACTTTGTTACGTACCGGCGCCACTGCGAGAGAAATGCTGATTGAAGCAGCTGCAAAAAAATGGAATGTAAATAAATCTGAATGTTATGCTGAAAACGGAACAGTCATTCATAAACCAAGCGGGAAAAAATTTGGCTATGGTGAACTCGTGGAAGATGCTTCAAAACTTACTCCACCAAAAGAGGTGAAACTGAAAAAAAGAGAAGAATATAAAATAGTGGGCAAGCCATTGCCAAGGCAAGACAACCCCGGTAAAGTAAATGGAACTGCAAAATTTGGGCTGGATGTAAAATTACCGGGAATGATGTATGCAGTGATAGAACGCAGCCCCCGTTTCAATGGAAAAGTGAAAAGCTTTGATGATTCTGCAACAATAAAAATTCCTGGTGTAAAAAAAGTAGTAAAGACAACCGCTCCGGTATTTGCTGTAGAAAGAGAAGGCGTAGCAGTTATCGCTGATTCACTTTGGGCTGCCATAGAAGGACGAAAATTACTGAAAGTTGAATGGGATGATACTGCTTTTGAACATCTCAATACGGAGCAATTGTACAACCGGATGAAAGAGGATCTTAAAAAAACTGGTTTGTCACAACGCACAGGAGGAAATGCGGAAGCTGCATTTGCAAAATCAGAAAAAAAAGTAGAAGCAATTTATGAAACACCATACGAGGCGCATGCCTGTATGGAACCATTAAATTGTACCGCTCATGTTCAAGGAGATAAAGTTGAAATCTGGGGACCGATACAAGCTCCCGACTGGATACAGCAGGATATTAGCGGAAGACTAAAAATAAAACCTGAAAATGTAACTGTGAATATGACTTTTCTGGGCGGCGGTTTTGGGAGGAAGGCATTCATGGATTATACATACGAACCGGTATTATTATCAAAAGAAATGAATGCACCAGTTCAAGTGGTATGGACCCGAGAAGATGATATGACACAGGGACCGTTTCGTCCCGGAGCTGTGTACGAATGCAAAGGAAGTATCAATGGTGCGGGAAGAATAAATTCTTTTGCTGCAAAAATGGCGGCACAAAATATGAATCATCAATGGTCGCCGGTGCCGGATAAAACTATTTTTAATGACAGTACAATAGAGGGTCTTTGTGAATCCTATTTTGAAACCATACAGAATTATAGTTTCGGTGATATACCTACTGAATCACCCATACCGGTGATGTGGTGGCGTTCTGTTTATTCATCAACCAATGGATTTGCATATGAAAGTTTCGTTGATGAAATGGCATATGCCGCAGGAAAAGATCCGCTGCAATTCAGAAAAGATCATATGACTGAAAGATATCGCACAGTATTGGATAAGCTGGAAGAATTGACAGACTGGAAGAATAAAAAGAAAAATGACGGATGGGGTGTTGCTATTACTTTTTGTTTTAGTACCATTGTTGGTGAAGCTGTAAAAGTGTCAAAAGACCAGGAAGGCAAATTAAAAATTGATAAAGTAATTGCTGTGATGGATTGCGGATGGTATGTAAACCCGGATATTGTAAGGGCACAGGTGGAAGGAAGTATAGTAATGGCTTATGGTGCAGCGGCTGTTCATGAAACGCATTTCAATGATGGCAAAGCGGTGGAAACAAATTTTCATCAGTATAAAATGCCACGCATAAATGATCTTCCGGATATAGAAGTGCACATTATAGAGAATGATGAAAAGCCAGGTGGTGTTGGTGAGCCGGCATTGCCGCCATTTGCACCAGCATTGTGCAATGCCATTTTTGATCTTACGGGAAAAAGAATCAGAAAACTGCCGTTTGATATTAACGAAGTATAGAAGCAGTAAATTAATTTTTTTTTAAAACCCGCAGCATTATTTTTTTGCGGGTTTTTCTCTTTCTGCTTTTACCTGTGCCGGAGTGATTTCAGGGTATTTATTTCCCCAGCTGTTTCTTACATAGTTTAATACATCTGCAATTTCTTTATCACTCAGGTAATTCATGGGATTCATCATTGCATTATATTTTTTCCCATTCACGATGATTTCTCCTGATTGCCCGTTCAGTACAATGCCGATATTTTTTTTTGCATCTTTCACATAAGTGGTATTTGCTACCGGGGGATTGACACCTTCCATGCCCTGCCCGTTTTCCATATGACAATTTTGACAATGAAGGGAATATACTTGTTTACCTCTTTTTATACTTTCCTGCAAATTCTGTTGCGGAACAAAAAAGAAAGAGATAAAAGGAATCAACATTAAAGAGATCAGGGTTTTCTGTTTCATTCATTAAAATTAAAGAAGTAATTCACTAAAGAATTTTTTTAAAAAATATAATTATGAAAAATTATCTTAAAAATAACCAATAATGTTTTTTTGCTTTTAAATACAACAATTATTTATAGATAGTTATTGTATTTAAGCTTTGTCATTTAGAATTTCTTTAATATAAGGCTGATTATAATATCGTTTACCCGTATTCTTATATAAAGCATTCGCTACAGCTCCAAATACAGGAGGGAAAGGTGGTTCACCCAGGCCTGTAGGATCAATATCATTTTTTACAAAATGTACTTCGATCTTTTTTGGGGCTTCACTAAAACGGATCATGCGGTAGCGGTTAAAATTATTTTGTTCCACCGCCCCATCTTTATGTGTTAATCCGCCATAAAATGCATTTCCTATTCCATCCACAACAGCACCTTGAACCATATTGGATGCAGCGTCCGGATTTATTACAATACCACAATCCACTGCACTGAAAACTCTTTCTACATAAGGCAGATCATCTTTTTTTATTACATCCACTACATGAGCAGCATATGAATTGTGACAGAAATATGCTGCTACTCCGCGGCTGTATTTTTTATTTTCCGGATTGTTCCAGCCGGATTTTTCTTTCACCAGTTTCAAAACGCCTGCATACCTGTCAGCATCATATTCATTGTTCTTACCAACCGGATTTTCTTTAGCTCTTTTTAATAGCTCCAGCCTGAAATCTATCGGATCTTTTCCCATTATTTCTGCTAATTCATCCAGGAAAGATTGTTCAGCAGCTGCATTAAAATTTGATCTGGGTGCCCTGAAAGCTCCGATGGTTATGTTTGTTGGTAATTCCCAACCTTCGGCAAGATAATTATCAATTGTTCCGGCAGGAAACCTGTTTGCATGTATGGGATGTTCAGGAATACCACCTCCTTTTACATGAAAAGCGATTAAATTTTTGTTTGCATCCAATGCAGCACGGTAGGTAGCTGTATACATGGGACGATAGATGCCGTAAGTCATATCATCTTCCCGGCTATAAACAAGTTTAATGGGAGCTTTTACTTTTTTTGAGATGAGTGCTGCTTCTGTAACATAATGACCATATGCCCTGAGGCCAAAGCCGCCACCCATCCGGCTCATTTGTATTTCAATTTTATCAGCAGGCAGGTTTAAAATTTTTGACAAGGTAGGTTCAATCCATCCCGGCGCCTGGTGAGGACCGATGAGTAATGCTTTTTCATCCGTAACATGAGCAAAGAAATTCATTGGCTCCATACAATTGTGTGGTAAAAAAGGAGCATTGTAAGTACGTTCAATAATTTGTGCTGCATTTTTAAAAGCCGTTTCCGGATCTCCATCTCTTCTTAATTGCTGCGCTGGTTTTTTTGATTGTTCTGCCATTTTTGCCAATTGCACATTTGTACTTTCAAGTCCGGCGGGAACAATAACTTCTCTTCTTCCGCCTCTGCCGGCAATGATCTCTTTGGTATCGCTGATAGGTTCCCATGTTACTTTTAGTTTTTTAC
>CAZOOT010000082.1:0-7932 GCA_964581455.1 uncultured Chitinophaga sp.
TTAAGCATAAAAAAGGGAAAGATGGTTTTGGATCATCGATAAGGTTGGCCAGCACATGTGCCTGCATATGATGAACAGCAATAAGTGGTTTGTTTAATGATAAAGCCAGAGATTTGGCAAACTGGCTTCCTACTAATAAGGATCCGATCAGCCCAGGTGATTGTGTAAATGCTATGGCATCTAAATCCATCATCTTGCATGCTGCATCCCGCATTGCTGTATTCACAACCGGAACAATATTCTGCATATGTGCCCGGCTGGCCAGCTCAGGTACCACACCTCCATATTGTTCATGTACTTTTTGCCCGGCAATAATATTGGAAAGTATTTTTCCATCACGACAGATTGATGCAGAAGTTTCGTCGCAACTTGATTCAATTGCAAGAATAGTAACAGGCATAATTTTTAAATGGCGTCAAAGGTAGCGAAGACTATGTATTTCTGCAGTGACGCCTGCCATACAAATTGAGGCCCTTGAAACAGGGCTATATTTTACTGCTACCCTGCGATCAGGAATTAGCTCGGTATTTTCAGGCAAAGAAACCGGTTCTAGTTTTTTGCCTGTATCCAGCACAATCATTAAGCTGCAACCATCAAGACCTGTAAAGTCCTGTATTGTGCCTAATTCTTCTTCAAGGGAAGTTTTTAAACAGCTAACGCCTGAAAAAAACAGGAATGCCAATAAAAATAAAAAAGCATATTTTTTCATATACTAACCTGACAAATTAAAAATTAAAACCGTTGCATCTTAACTTCTGATGGCAACAACTGGATCCATTTTGGCAGCTTGTGTTGCCGGAATTATTCCAGCCAGAATACCTACAACAAAACAAATGCCAACTGCCCAAATCATATTTGCAGTGGAGATATAAACCGGGAAGCTAAATTGACTGGATAATATTTTTGTTAGTCCGAAAACCATTCCAAGGCCAATTAATCCGCCTATCAGGCAAAGAAAAGCGGCTTCCAGTAAAAATTCTGTCAGGATGATACTGCTCCTGGCACCAATCGCTTTTTTCAGACCAATCTGGCTGGTTCTTTCTTTTACACTTACGAACATGATATTTGCTACACCAAACAAGCCGACGATCAAACTGATTCCGCCAATAATTGCTCCTCCCATATTTATTCCGGAAAATGCCTGGCTGAAAGCAGCACTCCAGTCATTCACATCATTCAGTGAAAAATTATCTTCCTGTGTAGGACTCAATTTGCGAACAGCTCTCATAGCACCTTTCAGATCATCCTTTAATGCAATACTTGTAATATTATCTTTTCCCTGTACCAGGATCAGCGGATCTGCTCTTCTTTCATCCATTATCGTACGTGCAAAGCGATATGGCATAATGATACATTGATCAAATTGCCATCCACCAATCATTTGATTGCCTTGTTTTTTAATAACACCCACCACGATCCCTTTTTTACCTTTTGTAGTCAGTGTTTTTCCAATTGCTCTTTGGGGTGTAATAAATAATTGTTCGGCTACTTCATTTCCAATCACAAAGGCATTAGATCCTTGTTTAAATTCCGCTGCAGATATATATCTGCCCTGGTAAATATCAATAATTTGTATTTCATTGAATTTTTCACTCATACCGTATAACAGTACATCTTTCAATGTATTGCCACCATATTCTACATCTCCACTTCTGTTTATTTTAAAAGCCGCATTCTTTGCTGATGGAGTTCTTTCCATAATGGCATTAAGTTCCTCATGTTTCATTACAGGACGCTTGATATATTTCCACCAGGGGTACTGTCCATCTCCTCCCTGGCTATAATCCCATTTGTCTACATAAATTGTGTTAGTGCCGAAAGATTTTATCTCATTCTGAATATTACGCTCCAGGCTGCCTAATGTAGCCATCACACCGATGATACAGAAGATGCCGATGGTAATACCAAAAAGAGAAAGAAAAGTCCGAAGCTTATTCTTCCATAATTCCTGTATGGCCATTTTCAGGCTTGTGAAAACAATTTCTATTGTCCTGAGCATAGAGCAAATTTATTAATTGGTACCAGTCTTTTGAAAGAAATTATTTGGATGGTAATCTGCTTTTGTATCTTGATTGAGTTTTCGTAGCGGCCTAAATCATGCATATAACTTTGCAATGCGTTTGTTTTTATATTCAATTTTCCACCTGATTGAATATTTCTTAGGATTGGTATTTGAACAATAAAACATCCTGTTTTTTAAATTAACTTCTATTTACAGAATGACCATTTTGAAAAAAATAATAATATTTTTTTAATTTTAAATTCTCATAATGACTTAAAGAATAAAAAATCCCCGGATTAACCGGGGATTAATTTTAGTGGAAAATTTTATTTGCTAATTTCTTATTTAGCTTCCGCATATTAACCCAGCAAGTTCAGGAGCTAATTCTATACCACCTGCATCTTTTACTGACCAATCTCCAGTGATAACGCCTCCTGAATTAGTGGAGTTCCAAACGATTCTTACAACAACTCCTGTACAAGATCCAAGATTACCTTCTACTCTTATATTTCTGTTTGAAGAGCCACCGGGTGTTCTTTGACCAACAGTATACCCGTCAACTGTTCCAGTCAGCCATCCATCTCCGGAAGTTGTATTGAAAACAACAACAGTTCCATTAATATAGACAGTTGCATCTGTTCCAGTAAAGTTTGTTAGACCACCCTGCATTTTGAAATAACTTAAACCATCTTCTGATCCAAAAGTGTATACAGCTTCACGAGATTCACCACAAGACACTGCAGTTCCGGTAAATTCATTTCCCTCATATTGGCAAACATCACATTGTTCAACACCTACACATAAGTCTGTACTAAATCCGGCATTATATGGGGGTTGACCTCCAGAACATCCATTTCCAGATGCATTACCTGTATTATATTGAACCCTGAATAAATATCCTGCAGTAGGACAAGTTCCTAATCTTGAAGCTTCAGCTGAAAAATTAAAAAATTTATCACCAGTTGCAGGATTCTGCCAATTACCAGCGGTTCCAGGAGCAGGGGCCCATGCTGCAGTAGCAATATCCCACATTTCTAATCTTACTGAGCCACAGGTTGCTGTTGCGCCCCAGGTTATAGTTACATCTTCATCTACGCATGCCATATTACCAGAAGAACTGCTGAGAGTGAATACAGGTTCTGAAGCAGAAACTTCGTTAACTGGACCTCTTTTTGAAGAAGCAGATACTTCTTCGGAATTTGGAAATGAAATTTGCTTTTGACAACTATTGAACATAATTGCAGATAAAGCAAGAGCTGAGCTAAGAATAATAAATTTTTTCATAAAGTTTTTTAAGGGTAAAAAATAATTTAAATGACTGATTAAAAAATATTTCAATAGGTATTGGCAATTCTAAAATTTTAAAAGTTATTATCAGGTTTTAACAACCAGAATGAGCAGTGTAGTCAGCAAACCTGTTTTAAAAAGAGAAATCTGTAAAAATTGTAGTATTGTTTTCATAGCAGGTTAATTTTTATTAATAAAATTTTTAGTTCAATTAATACAGTATAAGTGAGTAAGAATAATCAAAAGCGTTTAATTGCTAATGATAATTAATTCTGAACCTCAATGTTTTTGTATTAAAAACGGATCAAAAAGGGTATTTCAGGGAAGGATGTTGGACTGTTCTTCTAATTAAAGTACTAAGGTAAATCACGGTTTTGATAATTCCAATAGCGCAAGTAGTTTTACTATATACTTTTTTTAGCTAAGTTGATTCAGTGATCAAAAAGGGAAGCCTTATACTGGAACAGTCAAAATAAAATCACATTTCAAACCTTACCTTTGCCGCCTTGAAAAAGTCAGGGAGTCACCAATTCAAAAGACAATAGGTTTCGATATGGCTAATTTGACTTCATTGACCCAATGACTAAAAATGAAATACGATAACGAAATAAAGAAAAGAAGGACATTTGCGATCATCAGTCACCCGGATGCCGGAAAAACAACGCTGACTGAAAAACTTTTGTTGTTTGGCGGAGCTATCCAGGTAGCTGGTGCTGTAAAGAGTAATAAGATCAAAAAATTTGCCACCAGTGATTTTATGGAGATTGAACGGCAAAGAGGAATTTCTGTGGCTACTTCAGTAATGACCTTTGAATATAAAAATATCCTGATCAACCTGCTGGATACTCCTGGTCACAAAGATTTTGCAGAGGATACTTATCGTACCCTGACAGCAGTTGATAGTGTTATCCTGGTTATTGATAGTGTGAACGGGGTAGAGGCACAAACAAAAAGGCTGATGGAAGTGTGCCGGATGAGAGATACACCGGTGATTGTTTTTATCAATAAAATGGATCGGGATGGAAAAAACCGTTTTGATTTGCTGGAAGAGATAGAAAATGAACTTTCCATTCATTTGCATCCGATGACATGGCCCATCAACAGCGGCAGAGATTTTAAAGGGGTTTATAATCTTGATGATAAAAGCCTGCGCCTGTTCAGTGCCCATACCAAAGGGACCGATGATGACGATGTGATCTCAGTGAATAGTCTCACGGATGCAGTAGTTGATCAGAAATTAGGAGAAAAAGATGCAAACCTGCTTCGGGAAGATGTGGAATTGGTTGATGGCGTGCATGGAGAACTGAATGCAAAAGATTACCTGGCTGCTAAGGTAGCACCAGTGTTTTTTGGGAGTGCCATCAATAATTTCGGTGTAAAGGAAATGTTAGACACATTTATCCGGATTGCGCCTTTACCACAATGCAGGGCAACTTCTTCAAGGGAAGTTTGCCCGGGAGAAGAAAAACTCAGCGGATTTATTTTTAAAATACATGCCAACCTTGATCCCAAACATCGTGACCGGATCGCCTTTATGAGAGTCTGCAGTGGTAAGTTTGAGCGGAACAAATACTTTCATCATGTCAGGCTGGATAAAGATGTACGTTTTAGTAACCCTTATTCATTTTTAGCCAGGGAAAAAAGTATTGTAGAAGATGCTTATCCCGGTGATGTGGTTGGACTTTTTGATACCGGTAATTTTAAAATCGGAGATACTATTACCGAAGGGGAAGAATTTTATTTCACAGGCATTCCTACTTTTTCTCCCGAAATATTTAAAGAAGTAGAGAACAAGGACCCGATGAAATCAAAACAACTGGAAAAAGGATTATTACAATTGACAGATGAAGGAGTGGCCCAATTGTTTACCCAACATGGTGGGAATAAAAAAATCATTGGATGTGTGGGTGAACTTCAATTTGAAGTCATACAGTATCGTTTGCTGCATGAATATGGTGCTTCCGTACAATTGAATACACTCCCTTTTTACAAAGCATGCTGGATCAGCAGCAAGGACTCAAAAAAGCTGGAAGAATTTATCAGGTTTAAACAAGCCAATATAGGATTGGATAAAGATGACCACCTTGTTTATCTGGCACAAAGTGAATGGTTCCTGAATACGGAGAGAACCAATAATCCGGATATCGAGTTTCATTTTACCAGTGAAGTACATAAGTAGTTAATTGGTTTAATCAGTTAATTAGTTAACAGGCAAAGTTTCTATATGATCATTTTTGAAACAGAAAGGCTAACTGTCCGCCAGTACAGTTATGAACTTGATCAGGAAAATATTTTCAGGGTTAACGGAGATATTGATGTGATGAGATATATCAGACCTGTGAAGACGAAAGAAGAATGTGAATCATTCCTGATTGAAGAGATAGAGGCCTATAAAAAATTTCCTGAAGCCGGCAGATGGGCCGTAGATGAGAAGTCGTCCGGAAGATTTGTGGGTTCATTTGCCTTTATTCCAGTTAAGGACACACAACATATGCAACTGGGGTATGCACTTTTGAAAGAAAACTGGGGAAAGGGATTTGCCACTGAACTGATGAAAGAAGGAATTAAATATGTATTTGTAAAAACTTCTTTACAGGAAATTTATGGAACTACAGAATCTGCCAATATCACTTCTCAAAAAGTATTATTGAAAACAGGATTCAGTTTAGAAAAAACCTATACCGAAGGAGGTAAAGAGATCTCCCAGTTTATATTAAGGCGGGAAAGCATTTAATACTTTGCCACAACTCCGGTATAATTGTGTGGAGTAATTTTTTTCAATTCTTTTTTAACGCTGTTATTGATCTTGAGGTTGTCAATAAAATAATGAATTGATTTTTTGTCAATATAAGCATTGCCTCTTGTCAGTTCCTTCAAAGCTTCATAAGGGTTGGGGTATTTTTCTCTTCTTAAAATTGTTTGAATTGCTTCTGCAACTACGGCCCAATTGTCTTCCAGTTGCTGAAAGATCATTCCATCATTAAGTATCAGCTTGCTTAAACCTTTTTCAATAGAACGGATGGCTATCAGTGTATGTGATACCGGAACTCCTGTATTTCTGAGAACAGTGGAGTCTGTGAGATCTCTTTGTAGTCTTGATACAGGAAGCTTTGCGGCCATATGTTCAAACAGGGCATTTGCAATTCCGAGATTACCTTCCGCATTTTCAAAATCAATCGGGTTTACTTTATGCGGCATAGCTGAAGAACCTACTTCTCCTTTTTTTACTTTTTGTTTAAAATATTCCATTGAAATGTAGGTCCACATATCCCTGCAAAAATCAATAAGGATGTTATTGATCCTTTTCATGCAATCAAAATGGGCGGCAAAATTATCGTAGTGCTCAATTTGCGTTGTGAACTGCATACGGGTTAGCTTCAGATTTTTTTCAACAAACTCATTTCCCAGTTTTACCCAGTCAGCTTTTGGAAAAGCCACATGATGTGCATTGAAATTACCGGTGGCACCGCCAAACTTTGCACTAAAAGGAATACCAATAAATTGCTCAATCTGGTTTTGTATTCTTTCCGTGAACACCATAAATTCTTTTCCGAGCTTGGTAGGGCTGGCAGGCTGTCCATGTGTATGTGCCAGCATGGGAATATCCCGCCATTCATTTCCCAGTAACCTGAACTGTGCTTTTAAATTTAATAAAGAAGGCAGGTATTCATATTCAATTGCATGCTTCCAGGAAAGTGGAATCGCTGTATTGTTGATATCCTGCGATGTCAATCCAAAATGCACCCATTCCTTTACATCTTTTGCACCGCATTTTTCCAATTCGTTTTTCAGAAAATATTCTACAGCTTTTACATCATGGTTGGTTGTGTATTCGATCTGTTTGA
The DNA here is from genome assembly GCA_964581455.1 of uncultured Chitinophaga sp. Lineage (GTDB taxonomy): Bacteria > Bacteroidota > Bacteroidia > Chitinophagales > Chitinophagaceae > VBAS01. The sequence continues at coordinate 7,135 of CAZOOT010000082.1, forward strand.
TCTCCTGGGCATCTTCCAAACCAAATTCTTCAGAAACTTTTTTCAGGTGTTTAATGGCTTTTCCAGAAAGTTTTAAAAATTTTTTTTCCGCAAGGAAAAAGAGATATTCAATTTCAACCTGGACCCTGTATTTGATCAAAGCATATTCAGAAAAATAATCGTCGAGATGCTGAAACTGTTTACGATACCGGCCATCAATTGGAGAGATGGCTGTAAGCTGGGTAAGTTCCATTAATGTTTGTGGTTTATTGTTTGTAGTTCCTGGTTCGTAATTCTTATCCCTGATTTAGTTTTTAATAATTAAAACGATTAATCACAATCCAAAAACCATAAACAAATCTGTAATTCTATATTTGCCACAAATTTAACGGATTTGAACAAGAAGATAAAAGTAGGAATAGTCAGTTACCTTAATACAAGGCCGCTTATCTATGGATTAAAGTTGCCACCCATATCTGACCAGATAATATTAATTGAAGATAACCCTGCAAGGCTGGCGGAAATGCTTAAAGGCAATGAGATTGACCTGGGCCTTATCCCGGTTGCTTCTATCCCTGAATTAAAGGAATATCATATTGTGAGTGATTTTTGTATTGCTGCAGAAGGTGAAGCTGTAACAGTTTGTCTGTTTAGCCAGGTGCCCCTGGCAGAAATAAAAAAAGTATACCTGGATTATCAAAGCCGTACATCAGTGGAGTTATTAAAATGGATCATCAGGGAATCCTGGGAAATACACCCTGAAATTGTCAATGCGACTGACGAGAATTATCTGCAGGAAATAAAGGGGACTACTGCCGG
>CAZOOT010000082.1:7942-15700 GCA_964581455.1 uncultured Chitinophaga sp.
GACAGGGCATTTGAACAAAGAATTCGTTCAGAATTTTCATTTGACCTTGGCTCGGAATGGAAAAAGGCCACAGGCTTACCTTTTGTATTTGCAGCCTGGGTAAGCAATAAGCCCCTGGCGCAGGATTTTATTAATACATTTAATCATGCCAATGCCATAGGGCTTGAACACATCGATGTGATCATCAATAATCATCACTACCCGCATTATGACCTGAAGAAATATTACAATTTCGACATTAACTATAGGTTGGATGATGCCAAAAGAAAAGGAATGGAAAAGTTTCTTGAAATAATCGGAATCTGAACAAACGTAACAACAACTTTTTTATTTTCTTTTATAAAAACTCCTGAGGGTCTCCAATACACTTTTACTCACATTTGTCAATTCCGGGGCTACATCAAAGTATAAAACGGCAGGGACAAAAAGAATACAAAATATAGCAGACCTGATAAAAATTGAAAAGTACCAGGCTGTATCAATTGGTATGAACCATACAATAAAAAAACTGACCGTAGCGATTAATATTGTAACCAGGTTTTTAAATGTATAGGGTTGCAGCTTGAATTTATACCATAAAAAAATATAGCGAATGGCATTGTAAACAGTAAGTGAGATCAGGTTGGCATAGGCCAATCCGATAATGCCGAATTTTTTTATCAGAATAAAATTTAAGGGAAGTGCTAAAAAGGTATACAGGATATTTGAAATGAAGTCAAATCGCCAGAAACTCGAAGTTACTATGATCTGTGCATTGATCCCCGTTCCAAGGTCAATCACTTTAGCCAAACCCATAAACAAAACGATCTGTATGATGATTGAATAGTCGGCATTTGTTTTTCTTCCAAAAAAATTAAGCATCTCTACAACATCTGGTATGGTGAGTAAAATGAGCCCGAATAAACCAGTGCCGATAACCAGTAAGTTTGAAACACTTTTTTTATAGATAGTAGCAATGTTTTTCATATCCCGGTTCTTCCAGGATTCTGATAACACAGGAATGCTGATGGCGTTCATACTCCTTTGCGGAATTTCCATAATAGCTACCAGGTAAGTACCGATTGCAAACACACCGGCTTGTGCCAAACCTTCAAAACCGATGGCAAAGATTGTATCGCTGGTTCTGGATAATACATTCAGGAACTGGGCACTAAATACAAACAAGCTAAAGCTGATCATTTTTTTGCTTAACCTTCTTGTTACTTTACTAATTGGAACGAAATTCGGTTTCCATTCGCCTGATTTGATAAGAAAAGCCAACAACACAACTACCGGAATAAAATAGATAAGACTATAAAGCTCCAGGAAAATTTTAAGATCTAAAATATCAATGGCAAATAAAACGATCAGAATAGTGATGATAATTCTTAACAGTGTTTCTTTTAAAAAATTAGGCAGTATGGTTTTTTTAAGGCTCCAGGAAAATGATTCCAGCCACATAAAGACCAAAAACAAAAAAGTAAACGGATAAATAACATAAAAGTATTCTGCAAATTCCGGTGACTTGCCAAGTTTTCGAATAATCCAATCCTGGAAAATATACCCACCCAATAAAACCAGGAGAAACCCGATCAAACATACAATACCAGAAATGAATGGGAGGTCGTTCTTATCTTTTTCGAGATAATCCTTATAAAAGGGGTGGAATTTATAAATAACAGGCAAAGAGCCCAAGGTAGCCAGCATAGATAAGGTAAGTGAGATGTCCATCAGGGCCCGGGTCATTCCCAATTCTGCCTGTGAAAAAAAAATTGGAAATAGGATAAGCAGGTTAACAGCTCCGATAATAAAACCAGTTAGAATGACAAATGTTGATCTTATGCTTTGCCGCTGAATGATGCCCATGTTAAGGATTAGTGTTTCACAATTTTGAATGAGGAAGATATGAATTTAATTCTTGGTGCAGTTTAGTTGAAACAAAAATACATACTGAAAGTCATCAATAAAATTGTGTCGTTAAACTAAAAATGAGACAGCAAAAGTAGTTATGTTAGACTCTTCTTTTTCATTACTCCGGGTGCTTGTTTCATAAAACAAACATATGATTTATTTGAATAGTTCTGCAGGGCTAATGTGGTTTGGAGAGACTTATTGTATCAATAAAATCAGGCAGGTCTGAATCACTTTCTCATTGTTCGGCATGGGGCTTATATAGTCGTTAAAAATCAATATTTTCGCAACCATATTTTAAATTATGGCAGAAACCTTAGGAATGCTTTGCGATAAGCTGACGATTGTTAAATTGAAAGAATATCATTCAACCGATTCAAAAAAGCTGGAGAGTCTGGGCAGGCAGGCTATATTATTGCAGGAAGAGATCGACAGCTTTTTAGTCAATACTCTCAACGGTAATATACCATTGAATCGCATAACATTTTCCGCAAATAAAGTTTTTAAGAAAGAAGGGAATGAAATTCCGGAAGTCAGTGGAAATATCGGCGAAATATTTTTTCGGTTGGCTGATGTGAACTGCCGTTTATGGCACGAAGTAGAAAAAGGATATGATATTGAAAATATTCCTGTGCCCGAAAAAGATAAATTGGTAAAAAAGCTTGCCGTATTGAACCTGGAGCGGAATAAGTGTATTGATGAAATAGACTTGCGATTGCTGGAAATGGTTACAAAAAAAAATAATTCTTAATTTATGCATATCCGAAAAAGATCAACCTGTCGTGTTTGTGGATCCTCTTCACTGACAAAAGTAATTGACCTTGGTCCGCAGTATTTACAGGGATCTTTCGTTCAACCGGGAAAGGAAATGCCAAGTACAAGAAAAATAAATTGTACGCTGGTAAGATGTAATCCCGAAATAGATGAGAATGCCTGTGGGCTATTGCAAATGGAACACAGTGTTCCGCCGGAAATATTGTATGCCGCTTATTGGTACCGCAGCGGAACAAATACAACTATGCGTAACCACCTTAAGGAAATTGCCGATAAAACATTGGCATTGGTGAATAAAACAAAATGCAATATCCTCGATATTGGTTGTAATGATGGCACATTACTAAGTTATTATCCCGATAGTTTCGAAAAATTTGGTTGCGACCCGAGTGATATAGCACAGGAAGTGAAATTTGCTACCGTAGTTCAGGATATTTTTCCTTCTGCTGAATTACACACAGCAATTGGCGACAAAAAAATGGATATCATAGCATCCATTGCTATGTTTTATGACCTGGAAAATCCGGTTGAATTTGTTGAAAAAGTAAAAAGCTATTTATCGCCGGAAGGAATCTGGGTATTTGAAATGAGTTATATGCCGCAAATGCTGGAAATGGATAGTTATGACACTATTTGTCATGAACACCTGGAATATTATAGCCTGGCTGTATTGGAACAAATTGCTTCAAGGGCAGAAATGAAAATATTCAAAATAGAATTTAATGAGATAAATGGTGGAAGTATAAGATGCTTCGCCACTCATAGGGAAAGCGGCTTGTATAATGACATGGAAGATCACAAGATGATGAATGAAGTAAGGCAGAAAGAATTTGATATGAAACTGGATACGGACAGACCTTATGTTGCCTTCCAGTACCGTATCGAAAGAGTGAAAACAGAACTGCATAACCTGCTTGTTGATTTGAAAAGAGCCGGAAAAAAAGTTCATATCTATGGCGCTTCTACAAAGGGCAACACTATTTTGCAATGGTGCGATATCAATAATATGCTGGTTGATTATGCTGCTGAAAGGAATCCTGATAAATATGGTGCTTATACGCTGGGTACAAATATTCCAATTATCAGTGAGGCAGAGAGCAGGGCAATGAACCCTGATTATTATCTTGTTTTACCCTGGCATTTTAAGAAAGAATTTATTGAAAGGGAAAAAGAAGCGCTGGATAAAGGAACGGGTTTTATTTTTCCTGTGCCAAAAGTTGAGATTTTTAAGAAATAAAATACATTATTATTTTCCGGAGAATATTATTTATCCTTTTAAAATTGTTTAGTGGATTTCAAAAGATTATTTATTAAAATAAAAGAAGCTATCCAGATAATAAAAGGAGAGGGCAAAGCATCTTTTTCACAGGTTGGAGAGGACAGGATACTGGATTTTTTATTTCAATCATTAGGGATCAGGCATCCTGCTTATCTGGATATCGGAACAAATCATCCGGTTATAGGAAATAACACGTATTTTTTTTACCAGAGAGGCAGCAGGGGAGTATGTGTGGAACCCGATCCGGTTTTATTTGAATTAATAAAAAATAAAAGGCGGAATGATATCTGTGTAAATGTTGGAATAGGGTTGAATGAGGTAACAGAAGCTGACTTTTATATTTTCCCTGAAAGCGGATGGAACACATTTAGTAAGGAAGAAGCAGAATACAGAAAGGCCAATGGACATCCTTATCAAAAGGTGATCAGGATGCCTTTAAAAAATATAAACAACATAATACAGGATCATTTCAAAAAAAATCCTGACTTTATTTCAATCGATGTTGAAGGACTTGATTTTGATATTGTCAAATCCTTAAATTATGAATTGTATGCTCCTAAAGTTTTAGTGATAGAAACAATCCGTTTCGGGGATAGCGAAAAACAGGAAAAGCAAAATGAAATAATTGATTTATTAATATCGAAAGGATATGTAGTATATGCAGACACATTTGTTAATACGATTTTTTTAAAGACCTGATTAAACAATGACAGCAGTCATCTTTGGTGCTTCGGGACAGGATGGGTATTATCTTTCTGAATTTTTGAAAGAAAAGGGATTTGCCATTATTGCTTTATCGCGAAACTCCGGTTTTAATACTACAGATATCAGCTCTTTTGATCAGGTATGCCGCCTGGTTAAGGAACAAAAACCGGACTATATTTTTCATTTAGCCGCAAATTCAACTACAAATCATTCTGTTTTTTTTGAAAATCAGTCAACAATTGTAACAGGAACAATTAACCTCCTCGAAGCGGTATCTTTATTTTATCCATTAACAAGAGTATTTATTTCATCAAGCGGATTGATGTTTAAAAATGACAACAGGCCCATCAAAGAAACAGATCCTTTTGATGCCAGGGATGCTTATTCGCTTTGCCGCATTCAATCTGTGTATGCTGCACGTTACTACCGTTTACAGGGAATTAAGGTTTATACAGGTTATTTCTTCAACCATGACAGCCCGCTGAGGTCAGAAAGACATATGACAAAGAGAATCGCTGAAACAGCAAAAAGAATCGGAAAGGGAAGCTTTGAAAAAATGAAAATTGGTGATATCAATGCAATTAAGGAATATACATTTGCCGGCGATGTGGTTAAAGGGATCTGGACTTTAGTTAACCAGGACAAAATATTTGAAGCAAACATTTCATCAGGTAAGGGTTATTCAATTAAAGAATGGCTGGAGCAATGTTTTTCTTTAGTTAATAAAAACTGGCATGACCATATTACTCCAGATGCAGAATTTGTTCCGGAATACAAACAACTGGTTTCTGACCCTTCTCTTATTTTTTCACTGGGTTGGAGGCCAGAAATGAGTTTCGAAGATTTGGCCAGACTCATGATGAAAGAATAAATGAATCAACCCAAAAAAATATTGCTGGTACAGTTATTCTCCAATGGAGATTGCCTGTATGCCACAACTATTGCACGTCAAATAAAAAATGATTTTCCTGGTTGTCATCTTACATGGGCTATCGCAAGGTTTTGTCAAAATATTATTTCCGGAAATCCTTATGTGGACGAAGTAAGAGTAATTAATGAAGTATCCAAACATGATGTGAGGACATTCCGGAAGTTCAGAAAGGAAATTATCAATGAAAAAAAAGACGGGAAATGGGATGAGGTTTTTATTACACACAATATGGATAAAAACCAGGCCTTGTATGATGGCACGGTAAGGGGGATGATTTTCAGGGCTTATCCGCATCCTGTAACAGTTCCCATTCAGCCTGTATTGGTTTTGACCGAAGAAGAAAAACAAAACTGCAGGCAGTTTTTTGAAAAAAACGGTTTGCAAAGATTCAAAAACATTATTCTATGGGAATATGCTCCGCAAAGCGGACAATCCGTTTTGACTTTTGATTTTGTGATGAGAGTAGCTGAAAAAATTACCGGATATCCTGATACAAGTATTATTCTTTCTTCCGCAAGGAAATTTTCCGGAACTGATAATATTATTGATGGAAGTGTTTTGACGGTCCGGGAGAATGCATCGCTAACTCATTATTGCACTTTGTTGATTGGTTGCAGTAGCGGAATCACCTGGTTGAGTACAAGTACGGCAGCCAGGCAATTGCCGATGGTTCAGTTGCTCGATCCTCAGGCTTATTTCAGAAATGCACCTTCTGAAGATTTTAAACGCAACCAAATTTCCACTGATGAATTAATAGAACTGGTCAGGTTTGATGAAGAAAAAATTATTGCTGTGATTGGTGCAATCATTGATCAGGGTTTCATGGAAGCAAAAAAGAAATACAATGAGCCCTTGCCTCTCCGGTTCGATACAACAAGAAAAATAGTTTATAATCTTCTTTGTTATTTGCAGTTCAAAGCCATAGCAAAGCATTATCGTATCACAACATCCATTTACGGCAATCATCCTTTATTTATCAAAGAATTTATTCTTGGATTTTTGACTTTCCCTTTTAAGCTGGTAGCTAATAAATGGAAAAAGAGGAAAGGTTGATTTTTTATAATCTTACTTATAATTCTATTTTTGGTCTGAATCGGATAAAATTTAAAGAAGAGCATGGATAAAGTTTCAATCATAATCATTAACTATAACACTTTCGCTTTAACCAGTAATTGTATCCGTTCCATTATCGAAAAAACAAAAGAGGTAGGGTATGAAATTATTTTAGTCGATAATGCTTCTTCGGAATGTGATCCCAATGAATATTTGAAAGAATTTCCTGATGTAATACTGATCAGGAGCACAAAAAACGGCGGCTTTGCCTATGGTAACAACCTTGGATTAGAAAAAGCAACCGGGGATTTTATTCTTTTATTGAACAGCGATACCTATCTGCTGGAAGACAGCATCAGTAAGTCAGTTTCTTATTTGAAAGAGAATCCGGCAATTGGCGTACTCGGATGCAGGATGGTTTTTGCAGATGGGGAAGTTCAGATATCAGTGCGACCATTCAAAAGTATCAGTTGGGAATTGCTGAACCTTTTCAGATTCATTCCGATGATGATGCCTTACAAGGAAAGGGCAAAAAGGATGTTTGGAAAATATTTCCGGCATGATGAAAACCTGGAATGTGACTGGATAAGTGGCGCCTATTTTTTAATGCCCCGGAAAATTATTGAGCAATTATCCGGCAGAAAACTGGATGACCGTTTTTTTATGTATGGTGAGGATCAGTTGTGGTGTGAACAAATATCCGGCCTGGGCTATAAGATCATGTTTTATACAGGGACTACTATCGTTCATATCAACAGCGGGAGTACAGATCTTTCAAAGCAGTTAAAGATCAGGAAGACAATCATGGAACATGAACTTGAAATTATGCGGCTTAGAAAGGGAAGAGGGCTTTATTATTTTATGTATAAGATAATTTTTGTAACAATTGAGTCTGCCAGGAATTTAATAAAGTCTGTTTATTTTTATTTTACCGGAAAAATTATTCGAAAATAATTTTTAAAAAATATTTACTTCAACTTATACTTTCAAGATCAGTTTTGCAACGATTTGCAAATAATTTCCATGTAACGAATAGAAGGATCTTTAATGATTTTTACAATTTCATCTGCGTTTATCCAATTCTCTGATTCCATCGTAAGTATGGTCTAGTTGAATGTCTTTCTCC
>CAZOOT010000083.1:0-15445 GCA_964581455.1 uncultured Chitinophaga sp.
ATGGATCGGCTTTCCGGAAAACCTGTCCGTCACAATTTATATAAATGTGTAAGCTGTTTGAATCGTCGCCACATGCTTTGGGCATGGATGAGTTTGTTCTGGGTTGGTTTTACTGATATTTATATCAGGATGTGTTCGATGGGTGTGTGGAGTGATTGGAGAATTTTTTAGAAGCCCCTCCAAACCTCCCCGAAGTGGAGGCTTTGCTGCTGCACATAGCCAACTTGTTGAAAAAGGTTTAGATGTTTGGAGTTGTATTTAAGTGAAGTGGAAGATTTAATGTTTGGAATTGAAATGTAACACCGTCGCTTCTCTTAATGAGAAGGGAAAAGAGGAATGAGGTTGCTGAATAGCGAACAGAACTTACAAGAGTGCGACGCAACGGAAGTTTAATAGTAATCCGAAACCCTGATAAAAAATAAAACATGTCTACATCAGATACTTTCACATACGATGTTTTAGTGATTGGTGCCGGTGGCGCCGGGCTGCGGGCTGCTATTGAAGCTTCTGCAAATGGAGTTACGGTCGGATTGATCTGTAAATCTCTTTTAGGAAAAGCACATACAGTAATGGCTGAAGGTGGTATTGCTGCAGCCATGAGTAATGTTGACGACCGGGATAATTGGAAAGTTCATTTTACAGATACGATGCGTGGCGGCCAGTATTTGAATAACTGGCGAATGGCAGAATTGCATGCACAGGAAGCTCCTGAAAGAGTTCGTGAACTGGAAAGTTGGGGAGCTGTATTTGACAGAACCAAAGATGGAAAAATTTTACAAAGAAATTTTGGCGGACATAAATATCCGCGGCTGGCACATGTTGGTGACAGAACCGGGCTGGAAATGATCAGAACATTACAGGATCATTGCATACACCAGGGAGTGGAAGTACATATGGAATGTACCATTGTTTCACTTTTAAAAGATGGCGATCTGGTTGTTGGTGCTTTAGGATATGACAGGGAAAGAGGAAGATTCAAAACATTTCAGGCAAAAGCTGTAGTAATGGCAACCGGTGGTGTTGGCAGGGCATATAAAATTTCCAGTAATAGTTGGGAGTATACCGGCGATGGTCAAATTCTGGCATACGATGCAGGAGCTGAATTAATAGACATGGAATTTTTACAATTTCATCCAACAGGCATGATCTGGCCGCTCAGTGTTGCCGGTATTTTGGTTACAGAAGGTGTACGGGGTGAAGGTGGAATTTTGCTGAATAAAAATGGCGAACGATTTATGTTCAATGATATTCCTCCATTGTATAAAAATCAAACTGCCGATAATGAAGAAGAAGGTTGGCGTTATGTGCAAGGAGATAAGAATGCAAAACGTCCACCGGAATTATTGACACGTGATCATGTGGCCCGTTGTATCGTACGGGAAATAAAAGAAGGCAGGGGTTCACCACATGGCGGCGTTTATCTTGATATTGCCTGGATCAAGAAACATATTTCAAATTCAGAAGAACATATCAAGAAAAAATTACCAGGCATGTATCACCAGTTTAAAAAACTGGCAGATATTGATATTACCAAAGAACCGATGGAAGTAGGACCCACGACTCATTATGCCATGGGTGGAATAAGGGTAGATGGCGACACTCAGGCTTCTTCAATACCCGGACTTTTTGCAGCAGGAGAATGTGCAGGTGGTTTACATGGCGCTAACCGGTTAGGCGGCAATTCACTTTCAGATCTGTTGGTATTTGGCAAAAGAGCCGGTGAGTATGCTGCAAAATTTGCAAAAGAAAACACAACAGGTAAAATAAATGAACAACAAATAAAAGAAGATACACAACGAGCATTAAAATTCTTCGAACCGGAGAAAGGTGAAAATCCTTTTGATGTACAGTTTTCATTACAACAAATGATGCAGCAATTAGTAGGAATTGTTCGCAATGAAGATGAAATGAAAAGAGCAGAAGAGCATTTAAAATTAATGAACCAGAGAGCTGCCAAAGTTCATGTGCCCGGCAACAGGGAATTCAACCCGGGTTGGCACACGGCAATTGACCTTCATAATTTATTAACCATTGCGGAGGCTGTTACACTTTGTGCTCTGGAAAGAAAGGAAAGCCGTGGGGCACATTTCCGGGAAGACTTTCCTGAAAAAGATCCCGAGTGTGCAAAATTTAATTTGATAGTAAAAAAGAATGCTGATGGCAGCATGCAGGTAAGACGTGAAACCAGGAAAGAAATAAGAGATGATCTGAAAAAATTAATTGAAGAAATGAAATAATGGCAACAGCAATATTTAAAATATTTCGTGGTACTGAAACCAATGGAACTTATGAAGATTATTCCATTGAAGTTGCAGAAGGCATGGTAGTGCTGGATGCTGTTTTGAAAATTCAGGCTGAAAAAGCAAACGATCTTGCCGTTCGCTGGAATTGTAAGGCCGGTCATTGTGGTTCTTGTTCTGCAGAAGTAAATGGGATTCCCAAACTCATGTGTATGTGCCGGCTAAGTGATCTTCCGATGGATAAGCCTGTACTGGTACAACCCATGAAAGCGTTTCCGTGGATCAGGGACCTGGTAACTGATGTATCCAGAACTTTTGAAACAAAGAAAAAAATAAAAAAATTCAAACCCCGAAAACCAGATGCACCGGATGGAAGCTGGCGGATAATGCAGGAAGATATTGACCGTGTGCAGGAATTCCGGAAATGTATAGAATGTTTTTTATGCCAGGATGTATGTCATGTGATCAGGGAACACCAGCTTCAGGATAAATTTATCGGGCCGCGATATTTTGTGCAGGTAGCTTCACTTGAAATGCATCCTTTGGATACCGAAGACCGGCTGGAAGAGCTGAAAACAGCCAATGGTATTGGTTATTGCAATATAACAAAATGCTGTACCAATGTTTGCCCCCAGGATATCAGGATTACAGATAATGCTATTATCCCACTAAAAGAAAGAGTTGCAGACCGGTTCTATGACCCTTTGAAAAAACTTTTCAGGTTTTTCAGACTAAAAAAGTAATGAGATCTTATTATCATATCAGTTCCCCTGAAAATTTTGTAATTTCCTGAAAGAGAATTCACCTGAAATCATTTTTGCTAATCAGACAATTGATAAGCCATGTATGAATTAAAAAAAATATCTGCGGAAAGCATTCCTGAAGCCTTGGAAAAAGCAGAACGATACCGCTTACTGAATGAACCCATGCTGGCAGAAAGTATTTGCCTTGATATACTGGAAACTGACCCGGATAATAATAAAGCTATTGTAATCATGTTGCTTGCCATGACGGATCAATTCAGTACTTCATCAGCTGTTACTGTAAATCATGCAAAACAATTATTATCACGCCTGAAAGATGAATATGATCAGCAATATTATAATGGCCTTATTTGTGAAAGACAGGGAAAAGCTGTTCTCAACAAACATATTCCGGATGGTGGTTTCATCGCATACGAATGGTTATCTGATGCAATGGGATTTTATGAAAAAGCCCAATTGATAAAACCACAGGGCAAGGACGACTCTATTTTACGCTGGAATACCTGTGCACGGCTGATCATGCGCCATCACCTGAAACCAAGAGATGAAAAACAATTTGAGCATCCTTTAGAATAACCAGAGAAATAAAAAAAAGATCTTGAACAAAAAAAGGGAGCAACTGCTCCTTTTTTTTAAAATATTTTTTGTTAGTTTTTGCAGATCAAAAAATGAAAGGGTTTTAAATCCTCCTGATAAAAGATATTAATAAGTTTTGCTTCCTTATTGGTAATCCGGGTTCGGGATACCAGCTCATGACATACAACAAATGATTCGGGTGATTCCAAATCACGAACCAGGTAATGTAGTTTCTCAAATTCCTGCTCAATTGCATGATCAGTCATGAATTCAGTTTTAAGCAGTACAAGCAAGTCTCGGTCAAAAGGTTTCATGTTTTAAAATTAATATTCTGTCTGATTAATATTTATTCGCGGGACAGCCGCAGTCAGATTTTTTCACTTTACCATTGTAATAATTTTTCTGGCAACTCACAGCAACCATAAAAATAAAAAACAAAATAAATAAAAATTTGGTGTTCTTAAGCATAAATTCAACTTCTAAATTAAACTATTTTACAATAAAATTATTATCCGGATCAGGAAATGTATTTAAAAATTAACACGCAGGCCTTCGAAGGAAAAAAAATACTTATCGCTCCATTGGATTGGGGGCTAGGGCATGCTACCAGATGCATTCCTATTATTGACACATTAATAAAAAGTAATTGTACGATTTGGCTGGCCGGAGAAGGGGAACAGGTAGTTTTACTTAGTAAAGAATACCCCCATTTACCTGTTCTGCATTTAAATGGTTACCGGGTGAATTATGCAGCTTCAGGCATAATAGGAAAAATACTATGGCAGGTTCCAAAAATTCTGAAATCCATTAAAGAAGAAAATAATTGGCTGAAAGAACAGGTTGAAAAATATCAGTTTGATTTTGTGATTTCCGATAATCGTTATGGCTTGTGGCATGATAAAGTTCACAGTATTCTAATCACACATCAGCTTCTTATAAAATCTCCTTTTGGCAAATGGAGTGAGAGATTCCTTCAGTTACGAAATTATAAATTTATCAGCCGCTTTACTGAATGCTGGATCCCGGACGAAGAAGGAGAAAACAATCTTGCAGGGGAGTTATCCCATCCCGAAAAACTTCCCCGGATACCAATCAAATACATTGGAACGCTATCCCGCTTAGAAAAAAAACAAGTTGAAGAAATTAAAGACCATCTACTCTTTGTTTTATCCGGACCAGAACCACAACGCAGTTTGTTGGAAAATAAAATTGTTGAACAAATAGAAGAGTACAAGGGTACAGTTACTGTTGTCAGAGGACTTCCTTCTTCAGGTGAAGTTCAGCCATCACAAAAAAATGCTGTTTTCTATAATCACATCTCATCTGAACTGATGAGTGAAGAAATGGGTAAAGCAGAATTTGTTATCAGCCGGAGTGGTTATAGCACCATCATGGATATTGCAACAATGAAAAAGAAAAGCATCCTGATTCCCACTCCCGGTCAAACCGAACAGGAATATCTTGCCAGCTACCTGATGAAAAAGCAATTTGCCTTTAGTGTAAGTCAAAAGGAGTTTTCATTAAATCGGTCAATTGAAAAAGCAAAAACTTTTCAATACATTCTAAATACTTTTCAATAAAGTTTGCTGATTTGTTTTTTCTGACGCTTCGGTGTTTCGGAAAAAATTACTCAACTGTTGCCTTGGGATAATCAAAGAAAAGAAATTTCTTTTTCGCATCCCTGGATTTATTCCATTTATTAGCGTCTATGGAAACGGCAAAAATTCCGCAAGTTGGAATATTATCAATACTTACATCAGCAAGACTATTGGCAAAATCCGTGATGCCCGGGTTGTGAGAAAACATCGCTACACAATCCAACCGGTCATCAAGTTTTTCCAAAAGTTTTAAAAACGTTTCCTCTCCTGCCATATATAGTTCTGTTTTCAGCATCAGATCAGTGCCTTCTTTTTTATACCTCTTTGCAAATTGTTCAGCTGTTTTTTTTGCTCTTTTTGCCGGGCTGGAAATAAATGCATCCACTTTTATTCCTCTTTCATGTAAGCGATCGGCCATTATGGGTGCATCTTTTTTGCCACGATCATTCAAAGGTCTTTCAAAGTCACTGAGATCGGAATTATCCCAGCTGCTTTTGGCATGGCGTATAAGAATGAGAGTTTTCAATGTTGAATTCATTTTACTAAAATTACAAATAACAAGATCCAAATTCCAAATAAATATTGAATGTCCAACTTCAAAAACTGGAATTTGTTATTTGCTTTTTGGAATTTCTGCCATGAGTAAATTACTAATAACCACGAATGTTCTTTCCTTCCACAAAATTCATAAAGGCTTTGTTCACTACTTTATTGCCACCTGCAGTAGGATAGTTGCCGGTGAAGTACCAATCGCCAAGATTATTGGGACAGGCGGTATGAAGGTTTTCAATATTTTGATAAATAACCTGAACAGGGATGGTCAGGTCTGGTGGTGTAATGAGTTGTGCAATTTTATCAGTGATCTCATTTATGGAAAACATTTTATAAATACGTTGCACTATGTTTTCGATATGCAGCTGATTGCTGCGTTCCAGTTCCTTACAATGGTTATATAATTCATTCAGGCAGGCTTCTTTCCCGTTTTCCTTTAATAAAGAAACAACAGCCTGGAATGCCACGAACTCTCCCATCTTGCTCATATCAATTCCATAACAGTCAGGATAACGTATTTGTGGTGATGAGGAAACAACGATTATTTTTTTTGGTTCCAATCTCGACAACATCCGGATGATACTTTCTTTTAAAGTAGTTCCCCTTACTATTGAATCGTCAATCACTACCAGTGTGTCTTCCTCTTTTCTTACTGTACCATAAGTGATATCATAGACGTGCTGTACCATTTCATTACGGCCCGAATCTTCTGAAATAAATGTCCGCATCTTCACATCCTTGATTGCGATCTTCTCGATCCGGATACGGCGATTGATCATCTCACTCAGTTTTTCAACATCGTAATCTTTATCCCAGCTCATGATCCTTTCTATCTTCACTTTATTCAGGTAATCTTCCATTCCTTTCAGCAATCCATAAAAAGCCGTTTCAGCTGTATTGGGTATAAAAGAAAAAATTGTATTCTTTAAATCATGATCAATTGCATTCAGTACCTGCTCACTGAGATTATAGCCCAGTTGGGTTCTTTCTTTATAAATTTTTTCATCGCTGCCTCTTGAAAAATAAATTCGTTCAAAGCTGCAGGCTTTTCTTTCTTTCGGTTCAAGGATCTGGGCAAATTCCACTTCTCCTTTTTCATTTACGATCATCGCCTGGCCGGGCATTAATTCTTTTACCTCATTTTCCTTTACATTAAATGTAGTTCTGATGGCTGCTCTTTCTGATGCTGCCACTACCACTTCGTCATCCATATAATAATAAGATGGTCGTATACCATGAGCATCACGAAATACAAAGCCAATTCCGCCACCGGTAAGCCCGCCTACATGAAAACCGCCGTCAAATAATGGAAGTGCTTTTTTCAAAACTTTTTTGATGTCCATTTTTTCAGGAGATACCTCATCTTCTTTACATAAAAAAGTATGCATGAGCTCAGTCATTGCTGCCAGGTCGCTAAACCGGGATACTTCCGGGTTCTCTTTGCCTGAAAGTGCAAATAACTCTTCTGTGTTAACCAGGTTAAAATTTCCTGCCATCGCAAGATTTCTTGATGGAATGGTGTCCCTGTTCACAAATGGATGGCAATACTCCACTTTATTTTTTCCCTGTGTACCGTAGCGTAAATGACCCAGTAATAACTCTCCGAGAAAACTTACATGCCCTTTCATCAGGCCTGCATGTTTTTTTATATCCGGATGATACTTTTCCAGTTCCTCTACCTCTTTCCCCACTTGCTGAAAAATATCAGCAATTGCTCTTGGTGCATTGCTTCTGATCCGATTCATGAAGGGATAGCCCGGCTCTACATCAAGCTTAACAGTGGCTAAACCTGCTCCATCCTGTCCGCGGTTATGTTGTTTTTCCATGAGCAGGTACAGTTTATTCAACCCCCACATCACGGTGCCATATTTTTTCTGGTAATATGAAAAAGATTTTCTTAGCCTGATAAAAGCAAGGCCGCATTCATGTTTGATCGGATCACTCATTATAATTCCTGTAGAGAAGGCGCAAAGGTAGGGGTTGATTCTAAAAAATCCCAACAGAACTGTAACTGTAATGAAAGTAAGTTCGATATGGTTGATTAGAGTTTTTGCTGTAAAAGAGTACTCCGAAGGAGTTCCTTCGGAACGACGCAAGAGAAGTTCAATCAGGGTATCATTGCTGATTTAAATAAACTATTGTTCTTATCTCAGAAAGCTTTCTTTGCTGATGCCTGTCTCCATTTGGTAAGTTGTTCGCAGCTGCCCATTTCATCATCCACCATGATATAGTAAGTAGGAATTTTTTCTTTCATCCATTTGTCCAGCGCCTGTTGCTTTTTTTCTTCCAGTGCCATTTGGGAAATTTTACTGTAGTCATCTTCAATATTCAGTCGGTGTGGTTCAGAACGGGATTTATAATGTATAATTCTTACCCCTTTTTTACCATTTTCTTCGAAAACGACCGGGTGAGAATATTCTCCGGGTTTAAATTTATCAAGCATAGCAACAAGATCTTTGTCTAAAAGATCAATAGTCACATAAGGCGAGCCATCACGGCCAAGAAAATATGGCCCGGAAAATTTTGCCTGTTCATCTTCACCATACCTGGTTGCAGCTGCAGCAAAACTCATACTGCCGGAAGTTACTTTTGACCTTATTGAATCAGCTTTTACAATTGCCTGTTTTATTTCGTCGTCAGTTACCGGTGGTATTTTTAAAATATGACGGATCAAAGCATCATCACCTTTTCGTTCTACCAACTGTATAAGATGATAACCGAATTTAGATTTTATCGGGCCGATCATTTCGCCGTTATTTTTAATCCGGAAGCAGGCAGATAGGAAATTGGGATCCCAGGTTTTATCTTTACGATTTACCTGGTACTGACCGCCACGATCCTTACTACCCGGATCTTCTGAATACCGTTGTGCAAGTTGCTCAAAAGTTGTAAGCCGCATTTCTACCTGCTTTTTGTAATTGTTCAATTCATCCATTACATATTTTTCCAGGTCGCGGTTGGCCTTTGGGTAAAACACAATCTGCCCGATCTCTAATTCGGATTCAAAAAAAGGAAGACTGTCTTTTGGAATTTTTTCAAAAAATATTTTGATCTCGTTGGGTGTAATGCGAACGCTTTCTACGATCTTCTTTTGCATAGACTCTGCCAGTTTCTGTTCTTTCACTGTTGCCCTGGCGTCTTCTTTGATCTGGTAGATCGATTTACCGGCAATTTCTTCCAGTGCCTCCTGTGAGCCATACATATTAATATAACGACGTATCCTGTTTTCCAGGTCCGCTTCCACGTCATCATCGGTTACCGGTAAAGAATCTTTTTCAGCCTGCAACATTAATACTTTTGACACCAATGCCTGCTCGAGCAGGTAACAATGTGCATTGGGTGGTATGGAGTCGCCGCCTCTTTCAGCATCAGCAATTGTATTCTTTATATCAGAATATAAAATGATACGGTCACCAACAATTCCTAATATTTTATCTGCTACCACTTTGGCCGATTGAGAAAAGGCTGAAGTGATAAAGCATATAACCAAACTGAGTGTAATAATTTTTTTCATAGCCCTAGATAATGAGAGTCAAAATTAATTTTTTGATAGCCGGGGAATCGAACCAGACTTATTATTTAACAAAAGATTCAGGAGAAAAGTTGAGACTGAGGTTAAGGCTGAGATACGGTTGAATGTTCAATTATCTTAACCACAACCTCTACCTTTTTCTTACAATGTTCTCTTCACTTCTTCTTCTTCAAAAGCTTCCACTACATCTCCTACTTTTATATCGGCGTAATTTTTAATTGTTAATCCGCATTCCATACCTGCCTGTACATCTTTGGCATCGTCTTTAAATCTCTTTAAAGAGCCAAGCTCTGCACTTGCTCCTTCACCAGTTGGGTAAATAACAATACCATCGCGAATAAGACGGACCTTGGAATCTCTCTTGATCCTTCCATCCAATACATAACAACCGGCTACGGTAGCTTTGTCAAATTTGAACACTTCCCTTATTTCTACATTCGCAATGATCTTTTCCTGGATTGATGGTTCCAGCATTCCTTCCATCGCCATCTTTATTTCGTCAATTGCTTTATAAATGATAGAATAGAGTTTTATCTCGATTGCTTCATTCTCTGCAAGTTTAGCTGCCTGAAGTGCAGGCCGGACATTGAAGCCGATAATAATTGCATCGGATGCATTTGCCAGTGTCACATCACTTTCGGTGATCTGTCCGACTGCCTTATGAATTACACGTACAACTATCTCTTCTGTACTTAATTTTTGTAAACTATCACTCAATGCTTCCACAGACCCATCCACATCGCCTTTGATGATCACATTCAGTTCCTTAAAGTTTCCTAATGCAAGGCGACGGCCGATCTCGTCGAGTGTAATATGTTTCTTGGTTCTTATACCCTGTTCACGCAAAATTTGTGCACGGCGATTAGCAATTGATTTAGCTTCACTCTCTTCAGCGTATACTTTAAATTTCTCTCCTGCCTGGGGAGCACCATTCAAACCTAAAATCAGAACTGGTGTTGTTGGAGGAGCTTCATCTACTTTATTATTTCTTTCGTTGAACATAGCTTTTACTCTTCCATAATACTGGCCACTCACTACAAGGTCTCCGACTTTTAGCGTACCGTTTTGAACCAGTACAGTTGCCACATAACCTCTTCCTTTATCCAGCGAAGCTTCAATGATTGTTCCGTTAGCTTCCCGTTCAGGATTTGCTTTCAGATCCAGCAATTCAGCTTCTAATAGAATTTTTTCTAATAATAAATCAACATTCAATCCCTGCTTGGCTGATAATTCCTGGCTTTGGAATTTACCACCCCATTCTTCCACCAAAATATTCATTTGAGAAAGTTGCTCATATATTTTTTTAGAATTAGCGCCGTCTTTATCAATCTTATTAATTGCAAAGATCATCGGCACTGCTGCTGCCTGGGCATGGCTGATGGCTTCCTTTGTCTGCGGCATCACTGCATCATCTGCAGCTACTACAATAACAGCAATATCAGTAACCTTGGCTCCTCTTGCACGCATTGCGGTAAAGGCTTCGTGACCGGGAGTATCCAGAAATGTAATTTCTTTTCCATTGGTCAATTCTACCTGGTAAGCGCCAATATGCTGGGTGATACCTCCAGCTTCTCCTGCTACTACATTTGCTCTTCTGATATAATCCAGCAAAGATGTTTTACCATGATCTACGTGACCCATGATGGTAACTATGGGAGAACGGCTTACTAATTCCTCTTCGCTGTCTTCTTCCAATTCTTCTTCCATCTCCATTTGCTTCTCCATATCAATGAACTCCACATCATATCCAAATTCACTGGCTACAAGTTCAATTACTTCTGCATCCAGACGCTGATTGATAGAAACCATGATGCCTAAGCCCATACACTTCCCGATTACATCTGCAAAGTTCACATTCATCAGGTTGGCAAGCTCACTTACACTGATAAACTCAGTTATCTGCAGCTTGTTTGTTTCTTCTGCATCATCGCCCATTTCCGCATTCTCTTCTCTTTTTGCTTTTCTATATTTCGCTTTCAGGCTTTTTCCACGGCCGCCGGCACCTGCAAGCTTTGCCTGTGTTTCCCTGATCTTTTCCTGAATTTCTTTTTCGTCAATTTCTTTTACTTCCCTGGTCCTGTCTCTTCTACCTGCTCCTCCACTACTGCGTCCTCCTGCAGGCGGACGTGTATCCCTACTAAACCGTCCCTCTCTTTTATCCTTATCCTTAATAGCTTCTTCTCTTTTTACATCTTTCTTTTCAATTGGAATGCGTTTACGTTTACGCTTCTCATCATGCCTTGGCCTCGTTTCACTGTCTACCGGTAATTCAATTTTGCCCATGATCTTGGGTCCTTCCAATTTACCAGCCTTTATATTTTCAATTTGTGCGGGTTCGTCAGTTTTGGCTTGCTCCTCTTTTGCTTCCGGAGCCACAGTTTCCTCCTGCTTTACTTCTTCTGTTTTTGCTTTCTTTTTCAGGATGGGTTTCTTCTCTGGTTTCTCTTCTGGTACCTCCTCAGCTTTTTTTGCTGTTGTTGCTTTTGCGACCTTGGCTCCCTTTTTTGGTCTTGTTGAAGAATCGATTGTTGACAAATCAATTTTGCTAAGCACTTTGGGGGCTTCCAATTCAGGAGTTTCCACTTTTACCACTTCGGGTTCTACAGGTTGTTCAATTACTGCCGAAATTTCTTCTTTAGGTTCTGCTTTTACTTCTTCTTTCTTTTCTGTTTTTTTATCTTCCTTTTCTTTTTTAAATAATATTTCTTCTTCGTCCTTTTTCTTTTTAAGATCTGCGATTCCGCCCTTAGGAAGATCAATCTGGTCGCTTTTTAGTTTTGCAACTTTATCACTCTGAAACTCCTGTTGCAGGGCACGATACATTTCTTCTGAAAGCTTTGAAGTAGGCTTCAGCTCGTCTTTATTAAATCCCTTCTCTGTCAAGAAATCCACCAGCGTGTCTTTACCGATGTTGAATTCCTTGGCAGCTGCCATTAATCGTGGTGTCATTGTTTCTGCCATTCAGATTTTTTAAAATGTCTAAAGTGAATAGTAAATGTCATAATTAATTGACAATACGCCATTCACAATTTGCCTTGAGCCTAATTATTCTTTTTTAAATTCTTCTTCTAATATTCTCCTGACTTCTTCAATAGTTTCTTTTTCAAGGTCAGTTCTTCTTTCCAGTTCTTCTGCAGTCAGGTTCATGACGCTTCTGCCTGTATCACAACCTATACGCTTCAACTCCTCAATAACCCAGGTTTCAATCTCATCACTGAATTCATCCAGGTTAATATCAAACTCTTCAACCTCGCCTTCATTATCACGATAAACATCCAGTTCAAACCCTGTTAATTCGCAGGCAAGTTTGATGTTTACTCCACGTCTGCCAATTGCCAATGATACCTGATCCGGTTTAAGATACACATTTGCATGCTTATTCTCCATATCAAGTTCCATGCTGGTAATTTTAGAAGGAGTTAATGAACGCTGAATCAATAACTGTGTGTTATTGGTCCAGTTGATCACATCTATATTCTCATTCTTTAATTCACGCACAATGCCATGAATACGACTACCTTTCATACCCACACAGGCACCAACCGGGTCAATTCTGTCATCATAAGATTCAACAGCCACTTTTGCTCTTTCACCCGGATCACGAACGATTTTTTTGATAACGATCAACCCATCAAAAATTTCCGGCACTTCCACTTCAAGCAGTTTTGCAAGAAACTCCGGTGAAGTTCTGGAAAGAATGATGACCGGAGAATTATTTCTCATGTCCACTTTTTTCACAACTGCACGGATAGACTCACCTTTTTTGAAATAATCCTGTGGTATTTGTTCGCTTTTCGGAAGTATCAGTTCATTACCTTCTTCATCCAGTAATAAAATCTCTTTTTTCCATACCTGGTAAACCTCAGCATTAATTATTTCACCCACTCTTTCAGCATATTTTTTTGCCAATGCATTTTTCTTTAAATCACTGATTCTGCTTGCCAGGGTTTGTTTAGCGGCCAGAATAGCACGTCGGCCGAAATCATACATATCCACTGCTTCGTAAAGCTCTTCCCCTACTTCATAATCAGGTTCAATCTTCACAGCTTCGCTGTAAGCAACTTCAGCTAACGGATCATTCACCTGCCCGTCTTCCACAATCATTCGTCGGCGCATGATCTCCAAATCGCCTTGCTCGGCATTAACGATTACATCAAAATTATCATCGCTGCCATATTTTTTGCGCAGCAAAGTTTTAAAAACGTCTTCTACCACTTTCATCATGGTAGGACGGTCAATGTTTTCAGCTTCCTTAAATTCCTGGAAAGCATCAATCAGATTTATACTTGACATACAGTTTAAGATTTATGAAGTACGTTAAGCGACTTCAAAATTTTATTTGAATTTTTGTTGATTTTATCCGTTCAAAAGGAATCCTGTGTTCAATTGTTTCCTTTTTTTTCCCTTTTCCTTTTATTTCTTCTATTACTATCTCTGCTTCTGTTGCATTTAAAAGTTTTCCTTCTCTGTTGTTTCCTTCTGAATCTAATACTTCTACAAACCTTCCAATATTTTTTACATACTGGCGATGCAGTTTGATCGGTTCATCAAGGCCCGGTGATGATACTTCTAAAGAAAAATTACCATCGGGAAATAAACTTTCTTCCGTCCATTTATAAAGAGCTTTGTTCAATTTTGTTAACCGGTCAATAGTAGCACCCTGGTCTGCATCTATAAATACTTTGATGTTATTTATTGGTTTGATGCTTATTTCTACAATAAAATAACCAGGTTCTTCCTTTAGTAAGTCGGTTATTCTTTTTTCAATAATTCTGACTTGACTTTCCTCGTTCATCTTCAATTCAAATTTTACTAATCTCCTAAAACTCAGAGACCTGTCTTAAGTTAAGGAATGGGATATTAATAGAAGAAGGGAACGCTTCCGTTCCCTTCTGTCAATCTTAACCAATGCAAATGTAATGTAAATACCATTTATCATCCAAATATTAGCATTGTTAACTTTAACAGCTTTCTGAAAGCAGAAAAAAATAACTTTGCTCCATGTATTTCAGGATTATACTATTCACCTTATTAATCTACCTGCTCTACAGGCTTGTCTTCCATTTTATCATCCCTGTTTACAAAACAACGAAACAAGTAAAGAGCCAGTTTAAAGACATGCACAACCGTATGCACGAGCAAATGAACAAACAGAACCAAGAATTCCAATCAACTAATAAAATGAAATCTGAAACACCGGTTGAAAAAGCAGGTGATTATATAGATTTTGAGGAAGTGAAATAATTATTTCTTTTTTTGGGTAAATAACCAGGATAACAGATCTGGTTCTGCAAATGCGCTATCCCAACTGTTATGATTTGCATTAGGATAAAGGGAGAATTTAACATTGGCCCCTGTTGCTTTTAATGCCTTTACCATGTTTTCAGAATGAAACGGAGGTACTACATCATCTTATGCCCCATGAAAAATCCACCAGTTCACATTTTTCATTTTTGTTGCTGTAGCCGGATTGGCTCCGCCACAGATTGGAAAGGCAGCTGCAAAGATTCCGGGCATCCTTCTTACCAGCTCAAAAGTTCCCATTCCTCCCATGGATAATCCCCCAACATAGACCTGGTCTTTTTTTACCGGGTAAGTTTTTAAAACATGAGTAGCCAGCTCCATTGCTAAATACATATATCTTCCGGGAAGGCCTTCTTCAAGGAAATTAAAATTTCTTTTTCCTTTATCATCATGATCCCTTAATACGTTTGCCCAATAGCCACTGATTGGGCATTGCGGAAAAATTACAATCGCTTTATAATTTAATCTCGTTTCTTCTTTTAAAAATAATTTTGATCCATGTGTTAATTGTTTTTCATTATCTCTCCCTCTTTCACCGGCACCATGCAGAAAAAAAACAACCAGGTATTTTTTTGAACTATCGTAATCTTCGGGTAATAACATTCTATAGGGCAAAGTATCACCACCCTGTTCCATCCATTTTTTCTGAAACAAAGACAAATCCTGGGCATGAATAAAAGAAGATAGTCCTGATAAAAAAATAAAAAACAAAATACGATTCATGATTCCCGGTTTAATAAGTTCCTCTGTATAAGTTGTCGATTTTTCTGCCCTGCTGTTTTTTCAATGGTATTTGTAAACCGTTTGTTTTTTCCAGCCAATTGTATAATTCATCTCTTAGTTGCAATCCAATTTTATCCATATCCTTATTCCTGATCA
>CAZOOT010000084.1:0-15329 GCA_964581455.1 uncultured Chitinophaga sp.
ATCAGAGAATATAAAAATTGCTGTATTTGATTATGACATGGATGTCTTGCACGAAGACCTGAAAAATAGTTTTTCTTATAACACGAGTGAATTTCCCTGGAATTTGCGTGATGATGATTCAAATGGACTGACAGATGATACGATTGGTTGGAATTTTAACAGTAACTCCAATTACCTTGGTGTTACCGGTTGTGAAGAAACACCAAATGACTGTTATGGCTATCATGGTACGGCTGTAATGGGGGTAGTTGCTGCCCAGGCTAATAAGATTGGTGTTTCCGGTATTTGTCCTGATTGCAAAATCATTCCCATAAGAACAGATCCATTTGGTGCCTATGATACAGATGGATATGCATTTGGGTATGCACAGGCCAGGGGTGCGAATATTTTTACGCTTAGCTGGGATTATAATGGCACTCCGGCACCGGGTAATATACTTTCTGCAATCGAAAGTGCTGCCAATGCAGGTATCCTTGTTTTTACTTCCATGTCAAACAATTTTTTAATGGATTGTGTCAATGGGGGGTTGAATTCTTTACCTAACAGCTTTTCAGTTTCAAGATCTAATAGCAGGGATATGTATGACCAGAGCGGATTTGGCAATTGCCTGAACTTACTGGCTCCTACCGCCTCAGAATCATTCAGCAATTATCCTCATTTTGTTACTACAGATTATACAGGTGATACCGGAATGAGCTACTATGATGAATCAACCATGCAAAATATAGATGGCGATTGCAATCATTTTATCGATCTCAATTATACAACTTGTTTTGGCGGCACTTCCGCAGCAACTCCTCTTACTGCCGGTGTTGCCGGACTTATTTTATCTGCATATCCGGGGATAAATTCAAAACAGGTAACTTATTTACTTCAGGACTGTGCCGATAAAATAGAAGATTCAAAAGGAAAGTATTCCGAAAAAAATGCAAAGAGCACAAGCGGCACTCATGGTTATGGCAGATTAAATGCCTATGAAGCTGTAAAGATAGCATCAGCACGGGGAGAGATTGGTGGCAGGAATGCTGTAGATATTTTTTTGCGGGATAATCATCTCGATTGGGGGAATACTGAAAAGCCCAGTAATTATCTCTTTGAACCTGTGAGAGGATTTATTCCTCACTGGAAGAGTATGGATATAAAAGTAGATGCTCCGGATGCATCTTTAAATTTCAATCCTCCGGCAAATAGTATTGCCTTTGAAGATTTTGTTGATGAAAAGCCGGTAGCAAACAAAAAAAATATGGTTTATGTACGGGTGCATAACAGGGGATTTAGAACTGCTACCACAGTGAATGTGAAATTATATTGGGTATATGCCGGCATGGCACTTCCGGCATTGTGGAATAATTTTCCTGAGGATGTAATAGATGATCCCACGTGGCATTTTCTGGGAAATGTTACATTAAATAATTTGGAATATTCCGGAGCATCTGTTGCGTATACAGCTGACGATAAATCTCAAATCGCCTCCTTTGAATTTACTGCACCCAATCCAGACCCATCAATAAGAAATCATTATTGTCTTGCGGCCATTATTAATTCGCCGGATGATCCACTTTTAAAACCAATGTTTGCAGGCATCAGTAGTCTTGATGAAGCTACTCCGGGCTTTAATAATATTACCCATAGAAATTATTCAATTGTAGCAGAAGCTGAAGAAGGTAGTTTAATTACTGAAGATCTGACCCTTTATAATCCTTACCAAATTCCTGTACCAACAAAAATATCAACGATCATTCCTGAAAATATAAAAATAAAAATCAATGGACTATTAGTTGATTCAGTATTTATGCTAAAACCAAAGGAGCAAAGAAAATTTTCAATAGAGATAAGTTCAAATGGCAATAAATACCCTGCAGAAATCACCCTGAAACAAGAATTGATCTTACCCGATAAAAAGAAAATTTTCGGTGGGTTTACATTTTATTTTACAAAACAAAAAATGTCACCTGAAAAGTGACATTTTTCAAAACTTATATTTGCATAATTAAAATTATCCCTGTTCTACCAGGCCTGCTTTGATCGCATACATTACAAGTCCTGCCATACTTTTAGTTCCGGTCTTTGTTTTTAACTTATCGCGGATTGCTTCTACGGTTCTTGGACTCAGATCCACTATATCAGCAATTTCCTTAGTGCTTTTTTCATCACACATCAGGCGCAGGATAGTAATCTCCTTATCATTTAAATGAACTTCAGCCGGCTTATGTGCATCTGCAAAAGTTTTATTACGAAGTCCGTTTAACAATGCTTTATTTGTAAGATCATTGAAAAAGAATTCGTTTTCATAAACTTGCTTTACGGCTTCATATATCTTTTCTGCACCGCTTTCTTTGGTCAGGTAGCTGTTAGCACCTATTTCCATCATACGGCTGATCATAGAATGATCGTTATGCATACTCAGCATGATCACTTTTACATTAGGATACAATTTCTTGATCTCGGGTAAAGTTGCCAAACCATCCATAATAGGCATGGATATATCTAATAATACTACATCAGGCTGAATATGCTTGAGCAGATTTAGCAATTGCATTCCATTTTCTGCTTCTGCCACCATGTTAATGTCTTTGTGAGCTGATAACGAAGTTTTAACACCGGAACGAAAAAGGGTGTGATCATCAGCGATGGCTACTTTAATTGCTTGGCCGGGTTCTAGGTTTTTCATGCGACTAGTTTGAGTTTTTTAATTTATTTATGGAATCTTACGATTCCTTTTTGGACATTGGTTAGTAATAAACGGAAAAAATGAAAAGTTATTTTCTCAGTTGTAAATACATTGCAAATTGAGAAATCTCCTAAACATATACTATAGTATAACTACTTAATTTTTGTATTGTGGATTCTACTTACCATTTAGCTTTTTAACGCATTAGTACTCGAAAGTTATTGTGACATGTACTACAAAAACAGTAAAAACCATATTCCTAAAAACAGGAAGTTTTGCTATTGTTCAATTGATTATGCAGGCATAGATTTGTATCTGAAAGTTGATTGAAAAGAAGAACCCGCATTCTTCTATCCAATATCGTCCAATGTCCATTCCGTCCAAAAAAAAATTTCAATAACCCTTTGTAAAAACCTGCGGCAGAAAATCTCTCAATCAACTTTCTCTTTTTTTCTTTCTTTTAATTGTAGTAATTCCTTCCACTGATAATCAGTTATTGCTTTACAGCAACAATATAGGCTCTGGGATCGCCGGGGGAAAATATCTTTTTACCAGGTATGCTGAAAACTTCTTTTAATTGAAATCCTGTTTTATTCAACATGCTTTCCAATTCAGCAATTGAAAAAATATAATCAACGGCCTGCTTCTCTTCTCTTTCACCACTATCTGTAATAATTATACTGGTTGTTTCTACTCTTGCGGGCCTCAGTAAAAATTTACTTTCATACAGAAACAACAGATCATTAAACCGGTTCCAGCTTTTTTCCTTGAATTGCTTCATCACGATTTCAGCAAGTGACCATGAATTAATAATAAATTTACCTCCTGGTTTCAGGTGAGAGGATATTGCTGAAAGTAGTTTGAGTGTATCAGCTTCATTAAAAAATTGCAGGCTATTTCCCATACAAATCACCGCATCAAACTGATTTTCCAGTTGAAGCTCCAAAATATCAGCACATATACTTTTTACATCCAGATTTTCTTTAGCTGCTTTCTCATTGATCTCATTGCTGTACTCAGGCAAATTATCAACTGCTATCACTTTGATCTTCTTTTGTCCCAATTCTAAAGCATGCCGACCATAACCACACATGATATCTAACACATTGGCTCCCGGCACAAGGCCACATTCATCTATAATATATTCTGCTTCTGCTACTGTGGTTTTTTCAGGGAAAATCTGCCGCCAGATTTCTTTATAATAACCATTGAAATAGCTATTGTTTACATTTCCCTGAGTAGTAGTTGACATTAGTTATTAAATTTTTAGCATTGGGGGATAAGCAAATTACTATTCCAGCAGTTTATTTCTCATAGCATACATAACCAACCCCGCAATGGTTTTAGCATTTACTTTCTGTTTCATATTCTGTCGGATAGTCTCAATTGTTCTAGGACTTAGGAAAACCTCTTTGGATATTTCTTCTGTCGTTTTATCTTCTGCAATTAATTTTAATATTTTTAATTCCTTCTCAGAAAATTTAACAGGGTTAGGATAGAATTGTCTTACTTTCTTCTTGTGCTGTAATTTCATCAGCACGGCCTTATTTACAAGATCATTAAAATAAAAGTCGTCATTCATGCAGGTTAAGATTGCCTGGTAAATTTCCTCCGGATCTGTGGTCTTGGTCAGGTATGCGTTTGCACCCATCTCCATCATTTTTGTGATCATTTCCTGATCATCATACATTGTGAGTACAATGATCTTAAGTGTTTCATATTCTTTTCGGATCAGACTAATAGCATTGATACCATCTATTTCAGGCATTCGGATATCCATTAAAACCACATCTGGTTCCTTGATCTTTAATTTATGCATCAGATCCTTTCCATCTTCAGCTTCCCATAAAATTCTGAGATATTCTTTGTCTTTTAATGCCATTTTTATTCCGTCCCGGAAAATCTTGTGGTCGTCAGCAATGGCAACTTTAATTTGATCGGCAATCATGGATAGTGGTTACAGGTTATTAAACTAATTTAAAAACAACCTTACGAAAATACTTATTTTTTTGTATTCATTTATATATCAAGTCATTTTAAAGACATTTGAAAGATATTATTGAATCAAAAAGAGTACACACATAATTTTTAATCTGGTTAAATAATTCAAATGGAGGTTCCAGGTATCATCCTTTATGCTAAGCTACATGCTATTCCTAAGAAATAATTCTACCTGAAAAAGTGTAATAATACTAGTGAGCCAGTAAAAACCATAATCCATAAAACAAGCAGTTTTGCTCTTGTAGCAACCAAATACCATATCTATTTTTGAGCAAGTTGATTGACGAGGATAAGCTCCCTCAATATATCCAATATCCTGATCCCGGAAACGGGAAAAACCGTCCAAAAAAAAATACAAATCCTTTGAAAACCGTAGGCGAAGTCCAATGTCAATCAACTTCTTTTTATTAATCTAATTTCATTAATACTTTTTATTCTGGTCTCATTTAAAGTTTTACTCTCCAAACTCTCCTGATTACAAAACATAGGTTTTTCCACAGCTGTTAATAACTGGCTAAAAAATCGCAATTTTTCAGGTAAAATCCCTTGCATAAGCATCGTAAAATTACTAGTTTTACTTAGTGATTATACCCATTATCCACAAGTAATTCACATGAAAAAACACGATGAAACCCTTACTGGTACTGAATTTCAGCCTTTAAAAGGCTTATACTAATGGGTTTCCACTATTGAAATCGCCCCCGTTTTGGGCAATTTTTATCCTGTAATTAATCTTAAAGCCGAAAAAACAACAGTTATGAAAAAGAATGTTAGAAGAGTATGGGATGATATCGAGATGATCATCTCTTGGTAAGCGCCTAGAAGTATAGGGCTAAAAATTATTATTATCTAGGTAGGTTTTCTATATTTGGTACAAATTCCAAACTATAGAAAACCTTGTTTCGTATATAGCAAAGTATATTGATCTACTCCCAGTCCTCCTTTTTATTTTATTTTTTCGAAAAGTAAATAATGAAAAGAGTCTTTGGGTTATCTCTATTTCCTGCTTGGTATTGTTCCTGATCGTCTTTACAGTAGATAATATTCACAGGGATAATACTAACCTGAGAAGGTTTCTTATAAATTCTTTTACTTTTTTTGAATTTTTTTTCCTGGCGCTTTTTTTATGGATAAATCTTGTAAGTAATAAAGCCAGAAGAGTTCTTGAAATTTCATCTGTTCTGTTTTTCATATTCCTTATTTATTTTTATATTTCTTCCCACTTCAGCAGAATAGATTCTATACCGATCGGAATTGAATCGATCATTATTATTTCATTCTCCTTTTATTTTTTTTATGAGAAGATTAAAAACCCAACACTCAACTTTATTTACAACGATTATCGGTTTTGGATCCTGATTGGCATGATAATATACCTTGCAGGATCTTTCTTTATTTATATTTATGGAGAACAACTAGATACAGCTGCCTGGAGAAAATTTCGGTATCTGACTGTTGTGTTTTACATCATTCGCTCAATATTTTTTATCATCGGAATAATAGTTTTTTTAAAAACTCCGAAAGAAAAACCAAAACTTTCAAATAAAAATATTCCCTTCCTGGATATAACTTAAAAAAAAATCACAATCCACTACCACTATGTTTTTTCTACAAGTCACCAATTCATCCAATGCCACAGTGCTTTTCCTGGGTACTATTGGTATGCTTGTGCTTACAATTGGATTAGTCATCTTTATTATTATGCACCAGCGGAGGGTGCAACGCTTTCAGCAAAGGTTTCAGCAAATGGAAATTGATCAGCAAAAAATGATGCTGAATGCTTCCATAAAAATGCAGGAAGAAGAAAGGCAAAGACTGGCAGCAGACCTGCATGATGATGCGGGACCATTATTAGCAACGGCACGTTTATACCTGAATGAAAACCTGGTAAACCAGGATAAAGTCAATCAGCTGCAAAGTATTTTCCAGGCTCGTCAGATCATTGACGAAACCATCCAACTGATCAGGAATATCAGTCATGATCTGATGCCTCCCACATTAAAGAATTTTGGATTGGAATCGGCCATCAATGATCTTTTCCAGAAAATAAGTGGCAGTGGTACTATCAATGCAAGCCAGCGGTTTCATGATTATAAGGAAAGATTGAAACCGGAAAATGAACTGATTGTTTTCCGCATTATTCAGGAACTGATTAATAATATTCTGAAGCATAGTAATGCCAGTTTTATTCATCTTACACAAAATGTACATGCCGATAAAATCTATCTCAGGATGCATCATGACGGCAGAGGAATTGTACAATCTGATTTTGAAAAATTAAACAAAAGCAACATCGGTTTAGGATTAAAAAACATAAGTAGCCGTATCCGTTTATTACAGGGAGATATTGTCTTTGAAAAAGACATTTCACAGACTTATTATAAAGTTACTATTGAAGTTCCTAAAGAAGATCCTTATAGCTAAGCCTGGCAAACAGTATTAAAAAGCAGATTAGCATGTTTGTGTAAAATAAGTTTTAATTTTAGTATCTATCCGACAATTATGGAAATCATAAAAGTAGCAATAGCAGACGATCATAAAATATTCCGAAAAGGTGTTGTACTTTCTCTAAGGCCGTTTACCAATATCAAATTTGTATTAGAAGCGGAAAACGGCGACGAATTATTAAAAGGAGTTGAAGAAGCTGATCCTGATGTTATATTAATGGATCTGAGAATGCCCGGAAAAGATGGAATAGAAACTACTAAACTGATCAGCAAAAAATACCCGCAAATCAAGATAGTTGTACTGAGTATGTATGAAGACGAAAGATTTGTATATCATTTGATGGAAAATGGTGCTAATGGATATTTACTGAAAAATGCTGAACCACAGGAAATAAGACGTGCAATAATGGATGTGAATGAAAAGGGGTACTATCTGAATAATTTTGTGAACCGGATTTTATTAAAGAGATCCCATGCCCGGCAAAAAGTTATTCCTTCTTTGAATAGTGAAATAACCCTTTCTGAAAAGGAAAAGGATGTTCTTAAATTTATTTGCATGGAGTTTACAGCTCAGGAAATTGCAAAGAAAATGGATATCAGTGCCAGAACAGTTGAAGCAATTAAAGATAGACTTATGGAAAGATTTGGAAGCAGAAATACTGCCGGTCTTGTATTCTTTGCGGTTAAAAATAATTTAGTGGACTGAAATCTGAGGTCCGAAATCTGAGGTCTGATTAAAGCCTGAGAATTCAGAATGTTTTCAAACTTTCGAATAGCTTATAAATTTTTGCTCCAATTTCATCATATCGAAGATAAAATTTATCATAGATTTCAGGACTAATATATTTGCAATCCTTTGGAAACAACAACCACACTTTTGTTTCTTCCAATGAGCCCATAGCATAAATTAGGTGCTTTTTGAATTCATTTTCGTAAATCCTTTTACCCCATCCTTCTGCAATATTAGCAGCGATTGATCGGGATGATCTTATAATCTGATCCGTCAATGAATATCTTTCTTCCTTGGGAAAATTGCGGGTTATATTAAAGATGTCCATTGCAAACGAATACGACAGGTTGAAAATTTCGAGATCGAATATAGTTTTTATCATAACCTGATTTTTAGTGCTCTTATTTATTGTTAAGACTTCACTATTTTAGGAAAATCCGACTTCCGACATCTGACTTCAGATTCTCATTTCAGGAATATCTCCATCAACAATTAACTTACCTGCTGTTTTTGATATGATTTCATCAACAGTAACACCTGGTGCTCTTTCTAAAAGCCTGAAGCCTTTATCTGTTACATCAAGCACTGCCAGTTCTGTTACAATTCTTTTTACACACTTGATTCCGGTTAATGGAAGTTTGCATTCAGGAAGAAGTTTAGATTCGCCTTGGGGATTTGTATGCATCATGGCTACAATAATATTATTTGCGCTTGCTACAAGATCCATGGCACCACCCATTCCTTTCACCATCTTACCAGGTATCTTCCAATTAGCAATATCACCACTCTCACTTACTTCCATAGCTCCCAATACAGTTAAATCAACCTTACCAGCCCTTATCATTCCAAAGCTTTCAGCACTATCAAAAAAAGCACCGCCAGGGAGTATGGTTACCGTTTCTTTTCCCGCATTTATCAGGTCAGCATCCATTTCTTCTTCAACCGGGTATGGACCTATTCCCAGCATCCCATTCTCACTTTGCAACATTATACTTATACTTTCAGGTATGAAATTGGCAACTAAAGTAGGTATGCCTATTCCGAGGTTTACATACATCCCGTCTTTAAGTTCCTGTGCTATGCGTTTTGCAATTCCAAATTTATCAAGTGCCATAATATTTTATTTTAATGAAAACTGAACTTTAAACTTTATTTTTTATCTGAACAGTTTTTCTTTCAATTCTTTTAGCATAATCTTTTCCCTGAAAAATCCGATGTACATAAATACCTGGTACATGAATATGATCCGGATCCAGTTCTTCTGGTTCCACTAACATTTCTACTTCTGCAATTGTAATATTTCCAGCTTTTGCCATTGAAGTGGAAAAGTTTCTGGTTGTCTTTCTGAAAACAAGATTTCCAAACCTATCCCCTTTCCATGCTTTTACAATTGCATAATCAGCATGAAGAGCCATTTCCATCAGGTATTCCTTTCCATTGAAAATTCTTGTTTCTTTTCCCTGGCTAATCTCTGTACCAACTCCTGCCGGTGTAAAAAAAGCAGGAATGCCCATACCAGCCATTTGAATTCTGGTTGCAAGCGTCCCTTGTGGAATCAGGTCCACTTCCAATTCGCCTTCCAATAATTGTCTTTCAAATTCCTCGTTTTCTCCAACATAAGAACTCATCATTTTTTTAATTTGCCTGGTATGTAAAAGTAATCCTAAGCCAAAATCGTCTACTCCGGCATTATTAGAAATACAAACCAGGTTTTTCACGCCTTTTTCCCTGAGAGCATTAATACTATTCTCAGGAATTCCACACAGACCAAAGCCTCCCAGCATAATGGTAGAGCCGTCTTTAATGTCTTTAATTGCTTCTGAAGCCGATGAAATGACTTTGTTCATCTTAAAATATATTAGGTTACAAAATTAAATTCAGTCTGATCTAAGCAGGGAACTAATTTATCAGCGTGGGTTTCGCATTTAGACTATCCTTTATTAAGCTGTCGCTGACAACCGGATTGGGTTTATACTGTTCCAGCAAAACCCTTTGCTCATCTTTTCGCAATGAATCTACAATCACTCTTAATAGATCAGGGTTCGATTGATAGAATGTAAGGCTTTTTTTAAATATATCCGCCTTTGTGGAGTGTATTTTAAAAATTTGTTGGTAAAGATCCAGTTTTTCCTGGTTAAAATCAATTGAAGCTTTGTTCAATAAAAAATTATTGGCATACTCATCAGCCCTGATAAGATCCCACATAATTAATCGCATTTTTTGCTGGGATAAAACTCCACTCGGGATCTTATTTTTTGGCGAACATCCTGTTACAAAAAAAACCAACAATATTAAATAAATAAATCTCATTTTAATTCATTATAAACCCTTGAATTGGTTATATCCAGTTTTAGTAAAAGATTGAGAGCCCTTTCTTTCATTTCCTTATTCGCTTTACTAAACACTTTCACGATCTCAGTACTTTTACCCTGGAAAAAAAACTGAATAACCATAGAATTGGGATTTTCAGTATTTAAAGTGTTTAGAAAATTTAGGCAGTTTAATATACCATTTCTTCCTTCATCCTCATTATCATAAAAAATATCCATTCCGCTTCTGTAATAAGAATAGATCGCATCGTGAAAAAGTGCAAACCTGTTATTATTAATATTCTCAGAAAGCCAATACCTGTTACGTAAGCTTTCAAAATTTTTCCATCCTGATATATCTCTGGATTCAGGGGCATTGTTAACTATATTCTGTGCCTTTTGAAAATATGGATCACCCCCACGTAAAGAAAAACTGTCATAATCAAAACCCAGAATTATATTTACCCAATAAGCAATTACAGCCGTAAGATTTGAAGCTAAAGGATCATTTCCCTGTATTCTGTTTTCATTAAATTCCACGGGCTGAAATTCCTGATACCTGAAATAAAGATTCTCATCTATATAGTTCACCAGCGGACATTGGTAGCTTGAATTATAAGCAGGCCTGGCCGCTTGTACCATTAGTGTTGCTCTAAACAAGTTCTGGCCTACTACATCATTAATATTCAATAAAAAATTACATTGTATTTTTTCTGAAGGCTGAAATACATCATTGGTCCATTTCCTGCTATTAATAAAATTTGTTAGTGTTGTTTGTAGTGTCTGAAATATTTTCCGGTCTATTTGAGTGCCGATTTTGTCTTTATTTACATTTACGGTAACCCTGGCCTGTATTTCCTGGCCCTGAATCAGGAACGAAAATGAAATGAATAAAATTGACAGTAAGATGCTTTTAATCATAGTATAATTGGATAATGGTATTGATTATGTTCTTTGCTACTTTACTTTTTACTTCTGTTTCAAATATAAATTCCTTTCCGCTTTTATCAAATATGGTGATTTTGTTTGTATCAGTACCAAATCCTGCTCCCTTATCATTAAGTGAATTCAATACAATCATATCTGCATTCTTTGATTTTAATTTCTCTAATGCATGTTCTCTTTCATTGGTAGTTTCAAGTGCAAAACCAATTATTAGCTGGCCATTTTTTTTATTCTTACCCAGGCTTTTAAGAATATCAGTAGTCTTTTGCAATTCTATTGATAAATCGTCCGATGATTTTTTAATCTTTTTATCAGCAACAACCGTGGGTGTATAGTCTGCTACTGCAGCAGCCATGATCAGCAAATCCTTGTTCTTAAAATGTTGTT
Organism: uncultured Chitinophaga sp.; assembly: GCA_964581455.1. GTDB lineage: Bacteria > Bacteroidota > Bacteroidia > Chitinophagales > Chitinophagaceae > VBAS01. Next base: position 11,491 of record CAZOOT010000084.1, read on the forward strand.
CGCATGCTGTATACATTTCTCCGGCTGTTCTCACTCTGATTACATGCATTCCCTCTGCAGAAAAATCCAACTGTGTCGGACCTATTACTAATGTCACTTCTGCTCCTTGTTCTTTTAACTCCTGTGCTATGGCCACTCCCATTTTACCAGAAGAATGATTGCCAATATATCGGACCGGGTCAATAGGTTCAAAAGTTGGTCCGGCAGTTACCAGAGCTTTTTTGTTCCTCAGTTTAGTAGTTAAAAAAAAAGAAGCTGTAATAAATTGTATGATGTTTTCCGGTTCCGCCATCCTTCCATCCCCGCTGAGTCCGCTGGCTAATTCGCCTTTCTCTACAGGAATTATTTTATTCCCGAATTGAGCCAGTTTTATAATATTAGCTTTTGTAGAAGGATGATGCCACATATCCTCATCCATTGCAGGAGCTACTACAACCGGACAAGTTGCCGACAAATAAACAGCCATTAACAGATTATCACATTGGCCATTTACCATTTTTGAAAGTGTATTACAACTTAAAGGAGCTATAATCATTAAATCGGCCCATCGTCCCAACATGACATGGTTGTTCCAGGAATGCTCATCGGATAATTCAGACAAAACCTGGTTTTTAGATAATGTTGATAAAGTAAGTTTTGAAACAAAATCATTAGCAGCTGGTGTCATTATGACTTTTACTTCTGCGCCAGCTTTAATTAATAAACGAACCAGCAATATAGATTTATACGCTGCAATGCTTCCTGTAATTCCAATTAATATTTTTTTTCCTGTCAGCATAGAATCTTCAAAAATAACATTAACAATTATAAACTAAAAGCGTTCCGAAATGTCCGGAACGCCAAATTAGATTAAATCATATTTTAAAAATGTCAGCCTGTTAGCTAAACAATTCATTTTCTCCTTTACGAAAATAAACTTTGTCTTCCATAAACTCCTGGGTTGCAAGCAAAGCAGGGTTTGGCATTCTTTCATATGCTTTTGAAATTTCAATCTGCTCTTTATTTTCATGAATTTCTTCAAGACTGTCTGTATGGCTTGCAAATTCTTCCAGTTTGTTATGCAATTCCTCTTTCAGGGAAACATTAATCTGGTTGGCCCTTTTACCAATAATAGAAATTGATTCATAAAGATTACCGGTTTTTTCTTTAATATCATTCAAATTCCTTGTTTCTACTATGTTGCTTGTGCCAACACTTAATTGACGTCTTAGTTTACTCATTATTTAAGTTTTTAATATTGTTGTTTGATAAAGTTATATATCTTTCTGCATCTGCAAGCAATTTGCTATCGGGGAAGCGGTCAATAAAATCATTACACTCGACTATTACCTGCTCAAATCTTTCTACCTTCCTTTCATCTACACTTAATTCGGCAAAATTATAATACGATTTTATTGCCATGAACTTGTATTCATCTCCTTTTTCTGACTCCGGAAAATCATTTAATAAGCTTATAAATGCAACTCCAGCAGCCCTGAATTGCCCCAGGTCATAATAAAGCTGGGCACTTGCCCTTTCTTTTTCTTCAAGTTTTGCCCTGCAAATATCAATAATCTCCATTGCTTCCTTATTTCTTGGCGAATTTGGATGAGTGTTAATAAAAGTCTGCATCATCCCCATTGCTTTTATTGTATTTGTTTGATCTAGAGCTGGCTTGGGAGATTGTTTAAAATATGTATAGGCCCGCATATAATCTATCTCCTCTGCTCTTGTGCTTTTTGGAAATGCCTCTAAATAGCTTTTAAACAGATTTTCGGCATTCGTATAATCTTTAAGATAATAGGCACAATAGGAAAATTTGTAATAAATATCTTCAAACTCGGCTCTTCCTTTATAAAAAGGCATGACATCTTCAAAAAGTTGCTGAGCAAATATGTACTTTTTATTTACATAATATTGTTCAGCCTTTCTAAGCTTGAATTCCGGGTCCGGATTTTTTAATAACTTATTGAATCCATTACATCCGCTAAAAAATCCTGCAATAATTAAAATAAAAAAAAGTCTCATAAAAAGTGGGCAAAGATAATTTATTCTGGCAAATCTGCTTTAAAAATTATGTGTTGCCAAGCTTAACAGGTTAAGATTGTTATAAAGCTCGAAATTAGCTCTAATAAAAAGCCCTCCTGATTCGGAGGGCTTAACTATTATAAAGTCTTGTTTAGTTCTTTCTCAAATTAGGATGAGGAGCTGGAACAGTGTTCGGACCTTGTTCACCTTCGTTCGCAGAACGTAAATCAACAGTATTGCAATCACCACCAGATTCAGCATATTTGAAGATCAAACGATCACCACTTACACCTTCTTTCTCAATCAGGTAAGTTATGATTGCATTAACCCTATCCCAGCTTCTTTGCTGCTCTACTTTATTACTTGCGCAATAACCGGTAACTACAACATCACAACCAGGAGCGTTACGCATACGATCAGCAACAACAGCCAGTAATCTCTTCGCATCTTCAGTTAATTTATTAGAATTTTTTGCAAACATTACACTTGGTAATGCACCCAATAACTGAGAACATGTAGGTGGAGCAGGAGCTGTACCCGCACAACCTTCAGGACAAGGACATTTTCCAATACCATCAGCATCTACTGGCTGGCAATAAGTTGGTGTGATCAATTCTTTATCCTTACAGTCAGGAACTCCGTCACCATCGGTATCACGGGTTACACCATGACTGTCAACCGGGCAACCTTGTGGAGTTTGTTCCTGGTCAAACTGATCAGTAATGCCATCCAGATCACTATCCGGTAAAACCGGTTTTGGCAAACGCATTAAACGTGGATTGCGAATTTCCGAATAAGAATAATCCAATGGATTTAACCACCATAATGGTTCCACAGATTTTGCACCCAGATTTATATTTAACCCAATAGAAGTATAATTATAACTATCGAAATCTCTTGTAAGCGTCGGAGTACCAATTGCGGCCTCCTGCCAGCGTTGGCCATCTAAAAGATCGTCTTTAGTAAATGACACTCTATTTTCAATTGCAAGGTTTAGTCTGTTGCTCAATTTAAATGCAATACCAACCCCACCCGTCATTGTAGGTTTCAATGTATTGCCAAACAATTTCGGTCTGCGATCTCCCTGATTTTCCGCATCAGTTTCATATGTATCATCCATTAAACTCTTCAAAGCATCACGGGTGTCTTTTCTGGTTTTATGTGTTCCATCAGGAATTGATGCAAAACTATAAGGAGCATTACTTGCATTTAGTGCATTTACTTTTACATCATACACAGTTGCGCCAAAGCCACCAAAAGCATAAAGGTTAAATCCTGTTTTTGATTTATGGAACCTGATATTATTAAGTGTTACTAATCCCTGAAGTGATAAATCCTGAACATTTGATTTATAGTTGTAAAAAACTCTATCCATTGGTGTAGAACTGGTCCATAAGGCACCTGTTCTTGAATTATGAAAAGCCGGTTGCCCTGTATTGGCATTAACACCCAAAACCGGAGCATTGTATTTCGTATTCCAGGCAGTATTACGTCCGTAATTGTTAGCCGCTAACCAATGTAATCCCTTGCCGACTCCATACATATATTCCATACGTACAGAAAAGATATAACCAAATGCTTTTCTTACATGGAAACCAAATCCCGGAGTAGGAATTTTGGCAGGCACATCTCCGCTAATAGCAAACATGCCTCCTTTTATACCTATTTCTATTTGGTTTCGAGGTTTAGCAGGAAAACTATATGTTCCGTTTAAAAATTCAGAATGCTGGGGCATTCTTTTAGCTGGGATAAGGGAGGAATCCTTTACATCAAAACTTGCACCAACCTGAGCACTACTTGTAATTGCAAGAATGGAAAAGATTCCGGTTAAT
>CAZOOT010000085.1:0-15282 GCA_964581455.1 uncultured Chitinophaga sp.
TGCAAGCCGCCTGAAAACTATTTTTGGCAGTTTGTTGATCTTAGAATACACTAAGACACGAATTGGATTTTCTTTGTGCCTTCGTGACTTTGTGGCTATTCCTGACGATTAAAAATAATATTGTACAAGAGTGCCCTTCGACAAGCTCAGGGTAAAGCACAAGGAACGGCGATAGTTATAATAAGCTGACTACATCATCACCTCTTCCATTTTATTTATATTTTTCTTTTTTTCATAGAGGCTTATCCTGTTGATTAATTCTGCAACCACACCGGTCCAGCCGGTTTGATGAGAAGCACCTACACCTCTTGCTGTATCTCCATGAAAATATTCATAGAACAAAACCAGGTCATTGAACTCTTTATTCTCCCGGTAAATGGGATGCTGATCATGACAGGGACGGTTTCCATTTTCATCCTTTATAAAAATTGAAACCAGGCGGTTGGCCAGGTCGTTTGATACTTCCTTGAGACAAACTTTATTACCGGAGCCAGTTGGCAATTCCACGATACACTCTTTATGATGATATTCTCCCAATGTTTCCAGTGCTTTTACCAGTAAAAAATTCATTGGCATCCACACAGGGCCACGCCAGTTACTGTTTCCTCCAAATAAAGCAGATGTTCCTTCACCCGGTTGATAATCCAAACCGAAATCCTGGCCATCAATATTTAAGCTATAACCGTGTTCATGAATTTTTGAAATGGAGCGGATGCCTCCGGGAGATAAAAATTCTTTTTCATCCAATAAAGCTTTTACCAACTTTTCCAATCGGGCCTGAGGCACCAGCGACAATAAAATATCATCATGACTTTTCAGGTCTTCCAGAACAAGATATTGTCCATTGTCCTTGCGATAACGCTGGAACCATTTCAACCGGCGATGGAACTCCGGTAATTTTTCCAATTGTTCCTTTTTTAAAACCAGTGTGGCAAACAAGGTGGAGAGGCCAACCAATGAACGAACCTTTACCGGTATAAACCTGCCATCCGGCATCGATAATACATCATAGAAAAATCCTTCTTCATCATCCCAGCTTCCGGTCCAGTTTTCTCCAATGCGGTTCAGCGATTCTGCTATATATACAAAGTGTTCTAAAAATTTTGTGGTTACATCTTCGTAGGCACGATTATGTTGAGCTATTTCCAAAGCCATCTCCAGCATGTTGAGGCAATACATCGCCATCCATGCGGTTCCATCTGCCTGTTCCAATACACCACCGCCTGGTATGGTATTACTTCTGTCAAACACGCCAATATTATCCAGTCCTAAAAAGCCACCTTCAAAAACATTATTGCCCTTACTGTCTTTTCTGTTCACCCACCAGGTAAAATTGATCAGGAGTTTCTGAAAGACTCGTTCTAAAAATTCTATATCAGCTTTTCCAGTTCTTGCTTTATCATTTTTATATACCTGTAAACAACTCCATGCATGTACAGGAGGATTTACATCACTGAAAGCCCATTCGTATGCCGGCAACTGGCCGTTGGGATGCATATACCATTCACGCAAAAACAAAATGAGTTGTTCTTTGGCAAAATGCGGATCTACCATACTTAGCGGCACGCAATGAAAAGCCAGATCCCATGCAGCATACCAGGGATATTCCCATTTGTCAGGCATGGAAATAATATCTTCATTATTCAATGTATTCCATTGGTGATTTCTTCCATTCTTTCTTACTTCAGGAGGCGAAGGTTGGCCAGGATCTCCATTCAGCCAACGCGGCATATCAATATTAAAATATTGTTTGCTCCATAACATACCTGCAAAGGCCTGGCGTTGTATCATACGATGATCTTTATCCTTTGCTTCCGTGATATCATTGTAAAATTCATCCGCTTCTTCTATACGTTGTTCAAATACATCATCAAATTCATGAGTAAAGGGATTGCTTACGATCTCGTTTTTGCAAAACCTGAGTTTTATGGTTACAGAAGAATGTGCAGGAATATTGAATTCGTAATGAGGAGAAAATTTTGTTCCTTCATTTTTACCGGTTAACCAGTCAAAATCGTTGTTTACAACAGCCGTGTTGAACGCATCTTTTACAAAAGGAGTTTTATTAGGAAACCCATAAAGTCTTTCCGTATTGGTTTCATTCTCTGTAAACAGGGTACGCAGGGGACGGTCAAAATAAAAATGATATTCACCTGCCTGGTAATGGATGGCTTTTACTTCACCATATCCGTTTGGAATTTTCTTCAGATACATTAATGGTTTTTCATTGGCGAGCCCAAAACTCCAGAGATTACGAAACCATAAAGTGGGCAACGCTGCAATAAATGCTTCTTCATTTGCCCGGTTATGGATGATAACTTTTATCAGTAAATCTTCTGTATTGTTTTTTGCATATTCAGTTACAACATCAAAATATTTATTTTCATTAAACACCCCGGTATCCAGCAACTCATATTCTTTTTCAAATTTGTTGCGATTACGATTTGTATTTACCAGATCAGCGTAGGGATATTCTGCCTGCGGGTACTTATATAAATGTTTCATATAAGAATGAGTCGGCGTACTATCCAGATAATAATATAACTCCTTTACATCTTCTCCATGATTTCCCTCACTCCCGGTAAGACCAAACATTCTTTCTTTGAGGATCGGATCTTTGCCATTCCATAAAGCCACAGCAAAACAAATCCGCTGCATTTCATCACTGATACCGGCAATCCCATCTTCGCCCCAGCGATATACTTTGGATCTTGCATGGTCATGTGGAAAAAAATCCCAGGCATTGCCATACTCACTGTAATCTTCTCTTACCGTGCCCCATTGGCGTTCGCTGAGGTAGGGTCCCCATTTTTTCCAGCTTTTTTCTTTTAACCGAAGTTGTTCTGCATTCATTTCTGTAATAATTTAAAGTTGATACTTGCTTTACTGAATTATTAATAAGAAATGAGGAATAAGGAATTAGAAAGTTTATTGATAGATGATTTTTTACTTTCTCATTTCTGATTTAGAATTTCTTATTTCACATTTTCTATCCATTGTCTTCAAATCCAGGGTACAAAGTCATTCCTCCGTCAACAAACAAAGTGGTTCCGTTCACGTAATCAGAATCATCGCTGGCTAACCATACTGCCGCCTTACCAATATCTTCTACCTGTCCCACTCTTTTTTGCGGAATTAGTTTTAAAAGCTCTTGCAAATGTGCTGCGGTATCCCATGCATCATGATTTATCGGTGTGGCAATAGCACCCGGTGCAATGGAATTTATCCGGATCATTTTTGGTGCAAATTCCTGTGCAATTGTTTTCATCATGAGCATTACGCCGCCTTTTGATGCAGCATAATTTGCATGGCCTGCCCAGGGAATTACTTCATGCACACTGCTCATGCAAATAATTTTACCTGCAGATTTGGATTTTCCGTTTACTCCTCGTTTTAAAAATTCCTTGATAGCTTCCCTGGCGCAGAGAAACTGGCCGGTAAGGTTAACACCGATCACAAAATTCCACTGATCAAGAGTCATCTCGGTGAATGGAGCATCTTTTTGCAACCCAGCATTGTTTACAAGGATATCTACTGTTCCATACTGACTGATGATATCTGCAAACATTTGCTTTACTTCATCCTCCTTGCTTACATCACATTTATACGAAATGGCCATACCACCATTGCTGTTAATATTGTTCACAACGGCTTCTGCCATTTCTTTAGCTCCGGGAACAGGATAGTTTACAATTACTGTTGCTCCGGCATTTGCCATTTCCCTCGCACATCCGGCCCCAATGCCGCTGCTGGCTCCGGTTACAATGGCTATCTGGCCTTCTAGTTTACGTTTCATTACAATTTTTTTAATTTTTATTTAATAAAGATTTAATGCGCTTGCATATTTATACTTGTCTTTTATATCAGATAACTCTTTATTTATAAGCCTGACCTCAAAATCCAATAGTGCATTTTTATAATCACGATATGCTTTTTCGTTGCTGATTAATGAGGGATGAATATTTTTTGTATTTGATGTCATCCATTTATCTGCTTTAAAGAAAAACTGACCGATGCTTTGCAGTTTTCCCCACTGATCATAGGCATCGGGTAAATTGCTTTTGTTTACCAGATATTCTATACTGTAAACTTTATCCAGTGTTTTATTATGATTCAGAATTCTGTTGACGGGCTTGGTTTCATTTATTGAATTATTTGTAAAACCAGGAGCTGGTAAATCAATTTTTATTTTTGGATAAGCATTTGCAATAGCCTCAGCAGGAGTTTCGAATTTCCATTGTGTTTTGGTCAGCAGGAAAGAAAAGAATAATTCAAGGAAATCAAAATTTCCCTTACTGGCCTGATTTTTAATTCCGAACAATTCATAATCAAATAACATACTGGTTATTGAATTATATTTTAGCTGCTGTTTGAAATAAGTTTCAGGAAATGCAACATAATTTTTTTGATTATTTTCCCTGAGTGATGTGATGATCTCGTTTTCTAAAGTCCTGTTGCGAAACATTATTCCAAAATCCGGAATCTCTGTGGATGAATATATTTGATCAGGACCTGGTCCGCTAAAAGAAATTTCTTCTCCATTGCTGAGTAAGCCAATGTAACCCATTTCTGCAATAAAATTTGCAAGATCATTGGAAAATTCAAGATCATCATTTCTGAAAACTTTTGGTTCAATGCCAAATAATTCACGAATAAGATCATGATGCTTTTTAGTCTGGCGTGCAAATTCATTTTTGGAATAATACCAGCTTAAAGAGTTGTAATAAGTTTCAGAAAAAAAATCCACACAACCAGTGGCTGCCAGTTTCCTGAATGATTTAATGACATCGGGCCTGAATTCCTGTAGTAATTCAAGGGTGGTTCCGCTGAAGGAAAATGCAATTCTGAATTTTCCTTTGTGTGCAAGAATTAATGAAAGTAAATACCTGTTTAACGGAAGAAAACATTCATCTGAATATTTGCCGACAATTATTTTATGTTCTGAGGAATTAAAAGAAATTTTGCTACTGTCATCTCTTCCTTCATTCAAAGGTTTCAGGCTTTGTGGAATATGAATTTTGAAACTTAGATTAACTGAAGGCATGATTCTGATTTTTGCTGTGACTGATTTTGAAGAACAAAAGAACAGCCATGTTATTTCAAATGGCCGTTCTTTGTGCAACTAAAACCAACACCTATTATTCTATTACAAAACTAAAAAGCAAGGGAGCCAGTCACTGTCGTAAAGATTACAATGCAGATAAGTTTGCTGAATTAATTCCAGGCTACAGGGTTGTTGAGTTCAATATGCTTGCGGTTATAACAAAGCATTCCGGAACTTCTTAATTCATTCAAAAGCATATTTACACTCTGACGTGATGTAGCTATAAAGCCGGCAATATCACTGTGGGTGAGATAATTATTCAGAATGATTTTATCACCCATTCGATTTCCGTCTGTCCGGGCCCAGTTTTTTATAAAACGGATCAGCCTGTCTTTGGTATCCAGGAATACAAGGTCTGCATGACGGTTTTCCAAACGTTGCAGTTTGCTGTTAACTTTTCTGGCATAGCTCAACAACATCACAGGATTTTCTTCCAGAATTCTTTTAAAGTCGCTTACATGAAAAGAACAAATAATGGTGTTTGCCGTCAAGGCTTCAGCACATTCTTCATTGATTAATTTGCCATCCAATCCAAGATCACCAAAAATATCAGGTTCAGTCAGGATGTCTTTTATGAGTTCGTTTTCAACAGCACTCAGGTCAGTGATCTTGATTTTTCCTTTTACAAGAAAATGTATACGGGTATAGCCACCCTCACCATAACTGATGATTTCATTACGATACACAGTCCTGATCTTTGCCATCGAAACAACTTCCTTGAGTTTCTGGTCTGCCAGTAAAGACAACATGGGATGATTTCTCAGGTAGATGTATTTCATTTCTTCTGTCATAATTGTAAGTTTTAAAAATTTATAAATAGTTTTAGTTAAATGATTTTTCTAATGCTGTTTCTATTTTTGAGATCATTACATTTTTAGGAACAAGTCCTGCTACATGATCTATTATTTTACCTTTTTTAAAAAACAGGATGGTTGGCAGCTCAACAACTCCATATTCGTTTTCCAGGCCGGGATCTTTTTCAATATCCACGTTAAAAAAATTTACCTGTCCTTTGTAATAACTTGCCAGTTCTTCATATACCGGAGCAATGATCTGGCAGGTACCACTCCAATCTGTTTTGAACTTCACTAAAGAAAGAACTCTGCTTTCCATTACTTCCTTTCTGAATTCAGTTCCGGAAATCCTTTTATTCATATTTTCAATTTTCAGTCCTTTACATTTATTCAACCGTCGTGCCAGAATATTTAATAAAAAAATATTTGCGCTGAAATGCTTACTGGCATTGAGTTTCCAGGATTACTTTTTCTACGTAGTAATTCGTATAGCTTTTTAATATTTCCCAAAATATTGGGAAAATCCCAAAGGATTGGGAAAAGGACAGCTTAAAAAAGTTGGCATAAAACCCGACTAAAAAACCGAAATGTCCGCTATTGCGTATTTATTTTTTCAGTATTTAATATTCAGTAGGTGTCAATTACCGGACATAAGAAAATGTGTGGGGTGAATAACTTTGGAACGTATAAATATGATTTTACTTACTTGAATTAAATCAACGCTAAAAAATAAATTTATGTTCCTTAAACAATCCATTCAATATATTTTTATCCAGCTAAGAGAATTATTGCAGCAACTTTCCGACGATGAATATGTTCAACCAAGCAGGGCATTATCTGAAGCAAGCATTGGACAACACGTACGGCATATCATTGAATTATTTCAGTGCCTTGAAAAGGGTTATACAAGTGGAGTTGTGAATTACGATAGAAGAAAAAGAGATATCGAGATTGAGAACAATAAAGAAACAGCCATTTTTCTGCTGAAACAAATATACTTGCAGCTTGAAAAACCCAATAAGGAACTTTTATTGGAAACAGAAGATCAGGCAGGAGACGCTATGTTAGTTTCCATACCTTCAAATTATTACAGGGAGCTGGCTTATAATCTAGAACATAGTATACATCATATGGCTTTGATCAGAATTGGAGTGAACGATGTATCACTTATTCATTTGCCAGATGAGTTTGGCGTTGCTTTCTCTACTGTAAAATACAGGCAACAGTGTGCCTGATAATTTAATTATGGAAATAAATGTTTCTGACTATAAGATGGTATTAGGATTCTCTTTGAATTCCCAGTTTTTTCATCCGTGCTTCCAATGTAGTTGGGTTTAGTCCTAATATTTTAGCAGCACCTTTTTCACCACTTACTTTCCATCCGGTTTTGCGCAATGTTTCAAGAATATGTTCTTTTTCTACATCATTCAGCTTTTTAGCTGATGATCTTAATTCTGTATGATTTGTTTCAACCGGAATCCAGTCTCCATAAACCAGGGTATTATCAGAACTTAAAATGATTGCTCTTTCAATAATGTTTTCCAGTTCACGGATATTTCCCGGCCAGTCATAAGAAATAAGTGCATCCATTACTTTAGCAGGTATATTCGTTACTTTTTTTCCAATTCTTCCTTCATGTTTCTGGCAAAAATGTTTTACAAGTAAGGGGATATCTTCTTTTCTGTCACGTAGTGGCGGACAAATTATCGGGAAAACATTCAGCCGGTAATACAAGTCTTCTCTGAATTCTTTTTTCTCTATAGCTTGTTTCAGGTTTCTGTTTGTAGCAGCTATTATTCTTACATTAATTTTTATGGTTCTGGGATTGCCCAATCTTTCAAATTCACTTTCCTGAAGTACCCGGAGTAGTTTGGCCTGTAATTCCACAGGCAGTTCACCGATCTCATCTAAAAAAATAGTTCCTCCATCCGCCAGTTCGAAACGGCCAATCTTTCTTTCCATGGCTCCGGTGAATGCTCCTTTTTCATGCCCGAATAATTCGCTTTCGATCAGGTTGGCAGGAAGTGTAGCGCAATTAACTTTTACCAGGGGTCGCTTACTGCGGCTGCTGATATTATGAACAGCCCTGGCAATAAGTTCTTTTCCTGTACCTGATTCTCCCAGAATTAATACAGTAGCATCAGTAGCGGCTACTTGCTGTATTTGTTGTAATACTTTTTGAAAATTCAGATTCTTGCTGATGATTTCTTCAAAATTGTATGTCAGTTTTATTTCTTCACGCAGATACTGATTCTGTGCTTCAAGTCTTTTCTGTTCCTGCTCCAACAATACCTGGTCAGTAATATCCACAAACATGGTTCGTGTAAATTCTCCGCTGGGATCTGGTTTCGACCACCATTGAATCCAGATAGGTTGACCATTATCTTTTCGCCTGAGTTCTAGTACAATTCCGCTGGTATCATTTCCCTGTCCAATTGAATCAAATGCTTCTTTTAATCTTCGCTGTGCATCAGGGGTATCCGGTACCATAGATTTGCCATAGGTGGTTGCTACTTCTTCCGGTTTTACTCCCAGAGTTCTTAATGCTGCTGCATTCGCTTTTATAAAACGTGAATCAAGGCCTTCATGAACATAAGCTATAGGCGCTTCTTCAAATAAATCCCGGTACCGTTCTTCACTTTCTTTCAACCAACGTTCTAATTCAATATTGGCGATCTTTAATTTTTCCTCTGCTTTAATTCTTTCCAGTTCTGCACCAATACGTGCAGCAAAAATTTTTAATACTGCAGTTTGGTTCATTTCTGAGGTTACAGGATTAGGATCTACAGCAAGTATATGGCCAATGACTTCCCCGCTTTTTGTACTATAAATAGGAACACCCACAGCGGAGTCAATTCCTTTTTCTTTTGGATAACGGGCCTCAACGCCTGTTGGCATAAAAAAATCTTTTCCCTGCATGATAATCTCACAGGGAATATCAGCTGTATCATATTCAATATTATCCAATATTTTATTTCCATCTACATAACAAAGTGTACGTAACCTTGTTTTTTCTACATTGGCACATTCAGTGATCAATACATAGCGCATCGTTAAGGTTAATGTAATATGCTTAGCCAGTTCAATCAGGAAATCTTCCCCTGTTAATCCTGAGGTAGCTTCTGATACTGTCCGAAGCAATTCTTCTTCCATCTTTCTGCGCCGTATATCACGAACAGTACTGCAGAAATATTCCACCCCACCATGTTCTAAATAATTATTGGTTACCTCTACAGGATATATTTGACCATCTTTGGACTGGTGAATAGTTTCTAAAACCTGATGACCCTGTGCTTTTGTTTCTTCCCAAAGTTTATCCCATTCTTTTTTGGTAAGGCTGGGATTTATATCAAATACGGTCATCGCTAATAATTCCTGCATATTATAACCCGTATAAGTGGAAACAGCCTCATTGATCTTGATAAATTTGCCGTTTTTATCCAGCCAGTAAACCTGGTCCCTGAGATTTTTCAAAGTAGTTTGATAGAGTTCTATTTCATTTAACCGGTCATGTAGCTCTGCATTCTTTTTTTCCAGTTCGGCCTGGGCTTTTATCCTTACCAATTCAGCCCCGAGCCTTGCGGCAAATATTTTAAGGATAGAAGTTTGATCTTTTTCTTCGCTTATAACTTTCGAGTTGGTTGCAGCAATGTGGCCAATGATCTCGCCGGATACGGGGCTAAAAATCGGAGCTCCCATATATGCTTCAAATCCTTTGGCTGCAGGAAATAAATTTTGAGCACCGCCAGTCAGAAAATAAGGCTGGCCATTCATCATCATTTTACATCCGGATTCGTCTGTATAGTATTCAATATTATCCAGCACTTGTTTACCTTTTACAAATGCAATCATCCTGAGTCTTGTTTTTTCCGGATTGGCGCATTCGGAAACAAAGCAATACTCCATTTCAAGAATTTCTGTGATCTTTTTGGTTAATTCCAATACAAAATCATAGCCTGTAAGTCCCGAAGTGGCTTCGGAAATAAGATGCAACAGATCTTTATCAGACTTTTTTGCCATAAAAAATGGTCAGCCATAACTGACATAATAAAGTTAATACAATGCCCAATTATAGAATAGAAAATTATAAGTACCTGTCAACTACCTGACAGCCTTTGTAAAGCAAGATTTTTTATTATGTGTATTTTAAAAAAATTATCTTTCAGTTATTAATTCACAAAAATGAAGAAAGTGTTTCTTGGCGGCACCTGCAGTGATTCTTTATGGAGAGATAATTTTGTAAAGGATTTAAAGCTGCAATATTTTAATCCTGCAGGAGATGAATGGACAAAGGAAATGCAGGAAGAAGAAATAAAGCAAAGAGAAGCGAGTGATTTTTGTTTGTATGTTTTAACGCCAAAGATGGCAGGATATTATTCAATTGCTGAAGTAATTGAGGACAGTATCAAAAAACCTGAGAAAACTATATTCAGTTTCCTGACAACTGACGGCAAGGCTTCTTTTACCCCGGCAGAGATAAAATCACTTGAACAGGTAGCTGAAATGGTAAAAAGAAACGGAGCAAAATATTTCAGGAAATTATCTGAAGTACTTGAATATTTAAATAGTCAATAAAACCAAAACTATGTCTGCTTTATTAGATCGCTTGGATGCAAAAACTCCAAAAAAGATTCTTGCACTGGATGGTGGTGGCATCCGCGGAGCACTTACCCTTGGCTACCTTAAAAAAATGGAAGATATTCTGAAGGCAAAATATCCTGACAAGACTGATTTCAGGATGAGTGATTATTTTGACCTGATTGGCGGTACTTCTACCGGTGCAATCATCGCCGGATTATTAGCTATGGGAAAAAAGGTAGATGATATTATTAAATTATACATGGACCTGGGGGATAAAATTTTTGCAGAAAAAAGAGGATGGTGGAACCCCAAGTCATGGTTTGCTACCTATGGATATGAAGGGATGGTGCAAGGACTGAAATTTGCTTATGGAGAAAACACAACCATTGGAAGTGATCGGATTAAAACAGGCCTATGCATAGTAGCCAAGCGGGCAGATACAAACAGTATCTGGCCGATGATCAATCATCCCAGGGGGAAATATTTTGGCGAACCTGCCAACAACAAAGATCTTTTATTATGGCAGGTGGTTAGAGCAAGTACTGCGGCCCCCACTTATTTTAAACCACAAATGATAGAAGTAGAAGGAAGGCAAAAAGGAAATAAAGCAGCTTTTATTGACGGAGGTTTAAGCATGGCCAATAATCCTGCACTTACTTTATTAATGATAGCCACGCTAAAGGGGTTTCCTTTTCAATGGCCAATGGGTGAAGAAAATATTTTTTTGGTATCAGTTGGTACAGGATCAAAAGAATTTAAAAAATTGGCAAAAGAGATAGATAAAGCCTGGCTGGGTACATGGGCTGCTAATATTCCTGAGATCCTGATGCAGGATGCCAGCTGGCAAAACCGCATTATCCTGCAATGGCTTTCTAATTCTGATACAGCAGAAATTTTTGACTCGGAAATTGGGAATATGGAGGGTGACAATTTTGGTGGTAAACCATTGATTTCATATTTACGTTATAATTTTTCTTTTACAGAAAAAAATTTAAATGACCTGAATCTTGGAAGAGTGTATGATGCAAAGGCGGTAAACGAAATTTCGGATATGGCCAAATCAAAGAATAAGGAAGAGCTTTACAAAATTGGATATGCGGCTTCATCTGTTTTAAAGCCTGAGCATTTCAGGAAATTCTAATTAGTCTTAACTTATTTGTGAAGAGGCATTAACCCTGCTCCTTGAAAAAACAAAGTATTTTTTTTCAGCTTGATTTTGCAAGCACTTGAAATGTTCTTATCTTATTTTAATTATATGGCACAGTGATATTTAGTTAAACAATTATCTTCAGTACAAATTATTTTACATGAAAACAAACCAAACTAACAGTGCCCTGGAATTAGGCCACGAATATCCGGGTAAGGATGAAGAAAAAATAGCCATGGAAATGGTGAAAATGATGCAGGATCAGATGTTGAGAGTATATCCACCGGGTTCCGGCAAAAAACAACTCAGGCAAGTGCATGCAAAAACATATGGATGCGTGAAGGCAGAATTTGTAGTTGAAACTGATCTTTCTCCTGAACTTAAAGTGGGTCTGTTTAAAGAAGCAAAATCCTTTCCTGCATGGATCCGTCTTTCAGGAGGTGATACACATTTGATACATGATAAAAAAAAAGATTTCCGTGGATTTGCTATCAAACTTTTAAATGTACCCGGCAAAAAACTTGACCCGAAGCAACCCGATATTCCTGTACATGACTTTATATTAATGAACAGAAATATATTTTTTTCAAAGGACATCTATCAGTTTATTGATATACTGCGTATGCTTACTTCGCCAATGACATTGAAATATATACCGGGAAAATTATGGGTACTGATCTCTAAACTTCCTACACTGCTGAATGGGCATAGCGGAAAAATAAATATTAAAAACCCATTGGAGAGGTCTTACTTCAGCACTACACCTTACAGGTTTGGAGATGAATCAAGAGCCGTTAAATATTTAGTAAGGCCTTCCCAATTAAATGATGGAAAACTAAAGAACCCCGATCTCAGCAGTTTTGATTTTCTAAGGGCCAATCTGTCAGCAACATTGAAAGAACACCAAATGGATTTTGATTTCTGTGTTCAGTTTCAGAAAGATCCTGTGAAAATGCCAATCGAAAATCCTTCAGTTGTATGGAATTCAGAACCCGTAAAACTTGCAACTATAAAAATACCAGTTCAGATTTTTGATACCCCTGAACTTATTGAATTCGGTGATAACCTGCCATTCAATACATGGCATTGTTTGCCGGAACATCAGCCTTTGGGTGGTTTTAACCGTGTAAGGAAGATCATTTATGAAGAAATGTATGAATTCAGGCATAAGCATAATAATGTGGTAAATGTACAGCCAAGTGCAGGACCTGATTTTTTTAATGACACAAAATTTATTTGAAATGGAGAACCTACAGATCATTCAGGAGATGTATAAAAATTTCGCAGAGAAAAATATGCCGGCAGTTTTAAATAGTTTTGATAAAGATGTAGTATGGGTCCGGCCCGGAGAACCTGCAATACCTTTTTCCGGCACGTTTAATGGAATGGAAGGATTGGCAAGAATGTTTACGATCATTGCACAAACGGTTAAAATTAATTCTTTAACTCCTGAAAAAATTATAGCACAGGATGATACAGTTGCTGTAATTGGCAGCGATAAAGCGGATGTTATTGCTACCGGAAAATCTTATACATCAGAATGGGTGTATTTATATACATTGAAAAACGAAAAGATCATTAAGGTACAGGTATATATTGATACCCTTGAACTAGCCAAAGCTTTTCAGCCTTAAATAGTCCCCAGGAATTTTATTACTGATTTCGAAGGAAAGAAAAAATATCCTCCTCCTTTTACAGTAACAAAACTTTGTAATCCGGTAATTACATTGTTATTGGTTTCTGTTGGGATCGTAAAGTTCTGCTCTTCCCCTTTCTCCGGATTTTCTTTCACACCAATAAATGGATCCGGATCGGCATATAATCTTTTAAATTTTGGATAATTGGCCCAGGTGTATTGAATAAATTCAAATTGTTTGGAAATGTCTGCATTGAAACAACCAAACAATAATCCTACTTCTTCTTTTGGTGTATGATGTGTGGGAGAACCAATATAATCCTCACCATAAGATCGTACCCTTCGCATAATTCTATGGCGGCGGGTAAGTCTTAAAGAAACTCCCGGGGGGCTTTCTTCAAATTGATCTCGTGGATTGGTTCGGCGTATATGTGCTCCAAAGGGACATTTCAATCCATCCTTATCTTCCTTCATATATTTAAAATCATTATCATCGCTTGATCCACCAGGATCTTTTTCCGGATGTTTTACAAGGGGAGCACCACCTGGCCATCTGCCCATCATTTTTGCTGCAATAAATGTACTCTCTTCAGGATTCATTGATCCATCTGCATTTTTTGTTTTTTCATTTAAAAAATTCCAGAAACCATTCACATCTTCTTTTAACTGGCGTAAAACAAAATAAGTTCCGTCTTTCCCCAGGTCTTTATATTGTCCATATTCAAGATTATCTTTTAGTAACTCAGGTTTACCCTGTGGTTCTTTTAGCAATGGAGAATCGGGATAAACTTCATATTCGCCTTTATAGCCCATCACAAATTCACCGGGCATGATATTATCGTTTCCCGTTCCGGTTATTCCGCTTCCGATAATGGCGGGTTGGGAAATTCCATCTTTAAACCCGAAATGTTCCCTGTCATTTGGCAGCGGATTTCCTTTTAATACATGTACTTCTTTCAGGCCGGAAGAAAATTGACTTTTTAAATGATTGTAATAATTATCAGCTATTGATTCGTCTTTTCCAAAAACCAGCAATATCATATCCACTTTTTCATTATTAGTTCCGCCCCATTGCCATTTGGAAGGATGGCTGCTGTCAAAGTCTCCCAGAATCCTCGAGCGGTGATCGGTCACCATTCCTTCCCTAAACTCCCTTGAAAAACTGCCTAAATTATTTTCATGAAGTCCGAGTGCTGCCAAGCCATTACTGGTAAATCCGAGATTGATGGTTTCAGATCTGTCAGCGGAAGAAATGCTGGCTACTTCATCTGCTATGTTCGATAAAAATTTTTTTACATCCACAGGGTTTGTCACCTGGAGCAAATAATATTTTGAGCTACCCATTTCTTTGTATTCATGGGTTAAGAATGCCTGTATTTCTGAAAGTTCTAATGCTGACATATTGATTAATTAAATTCTTTTTAAAAATTGTTGCGCTTCTTTTTCACTCAGATCTTTTCGCAATTCATTTCTGATGGTCGTATTATTATTAATATTTTTTATAGATAAGTTCGGATAAGGGCTATACCAGACTTGTGTAGGTACCTGTGTGCTGCGGCTCCAGGCCAAAAAATGTTCTTCATCATAAGCACCACCTGTCAATAAAAAATTATTTTTTATACGCAAAGGCATTCCCGGAATTACGCCGAGAATTCCCATAAAATGTGTTCTGGGAAAATTAACCGTATTGCTGAAGATGCCGCTTAATCCCCAGCCCGATTGATCAATAAAATCGCCAAGATATTGTTGCCAGTTACCGTCAAAATTGCTGAAGAATAAAACATGTTTGCTATGATCTATCGTAACCCATCGGGCAAAATGGATCGTAGGTATGTTTAAAAGTTTTCCTCTTACAAATATATTGCCTGTTAAAACCCGGGTTCGTAACATCCATACCTGGAAATTGAAAGACCTGGCAAATCCTGGTTTCATGACCACGGCTTGTGTAAATTGATTTTGGGGAAAAAGATCTTCTGCTTCCTCCAGTCCTTTCCTCAGTCCTCCTCCTACTCCTCCCAGC
>CAZOOT010000086.1:0-15004 GCA_964581455.1 uncultured Chitinophaga sp.
AAAATTATTGAAAACAGAATTCAACTGCGTGTGCATTTCTTTATTTAATAAAGCAGGATTGTTGAAAGCCAATCCTACATCGTTGGATGTAACTGATACATTTACTCCACCCAGGGCAGTAAGTTGAGGCGTATTTGGCAGGCGAAGAAAATTAAACACGGCAGCTCCGCCAATAGTCTGGCAGTTTGCAAAAATGCACATCAAAGAAAATAATATATAGAAGGATAATCGCAAGCCAGCTAAGTTGAGAAATCTTCATCACAATCAGAAAAGTCTTTAAACACAAAAAACCCTTCATGAATTATGAAGGGTTCGCAGATAAATAAATAAAAGAATACCTTTTCAGTTTTCCAATGCAAAGTCCAAAACCTGGCTCATGCTTTTTACATAGCGGAATTTTACACCTTTAATAAATCCGGCATCTATTTCTTCCACATCTTTCTCATTTTGCCAGCATAGGATGATTTCTTTGATGCCGGCTCTTTTAGCTGCCAATATTTTTTCTTTTATTCCACCTACCGGCAATACCTGTCCCCTTAGAGTGATCTCACCGGTCATTGCAAGATATGGTTTCACTTTTTTCCTGGTTAATGCAGAAGCAAGTGATGTCATCATTGTAATACCGGCACTCGGGCCATCTTTGGGTACGGCTCCTTCCGGCACATGAATATGTATGTTTCTTTTTTCAAATATTTTTGGATCGATCTTGTATTTTTTTGCATTTGCCTGTAAATAACTTAATGCTGTGCTTGCACTTTCTTTCATCACATTACCAAGATTTCCGGTTATTTTCAACTCACCTTTACCATCACTCAGGCTGGCTTCAATAAACAGGATATCGCCACCAACATAGGTCCAGGCAAGTCCAATAGTTACACCCGGAATATTTGCAGCCTTATAAATATCGTTACTGTATTTTGGCTTACCCAGTATTTTTTCTACTTGTTGAACATTGAGTATTGGTTTTATTTTTTCATATATAACCATCTCTTTAGCCTGATAACGCATGATAGATGCCAGCATCCTGTCCAACTCCCTTACACCGCTTTCACGGGTATAAGACTCGATAATCTTTTCAATCACTTTCTCGCTGACAGAAATATTATTATCCTTTAACCCATGTGCTTCTTTTTGTTTTGGGATCAAATGCCTTTTAGCAATTTCCAGTTTCTCTTCCACAGCATATCCACCAAGGTAGATGATCTCGAGTCTGTCCCTCAATGCCGGTTGAATGTTTTGAACATTGTTGGCTGTTGCAATGAAAAGAACCTTACTCAGATCATATTCAAGTTCAAGATAATTATCATAAAACGTATGGTTTTGCTCCGGATCAAGTACTTCTAATAAAGCAGAAGACGGATCGCCTCTGAAATCATTTCCCACTTTATCAATTTCATCCAAAATGATCACAGGATTTGATGATTTTACTTTACGGATAGACTGCAGGATACGGCCAGGCATAGCACCTATATAAGTTTTACGATGGCCCCTTATTTCACTTTCATCATGTAATCCACCCAGGCTTTGACGTACATATTTTCTTCCTATAGCATTTGCAATGCTTCTTCCCAATGAAGTTTTACCAATTCCCGGAGGTCCGACAAAGCAAAGAATCGGGCTTTTCATATCGCCTTTCAATTTAAGAACAGCCAGGTACTCCAAAATCCGATCCTTGATCTTGTCCATACTGTAATGATCGTGATCCAGGATTTTTTTTGCTTTTTTTAAATCATATTTATCCTCGGTATATTCTTCCCAGGGAAGATCAAGCATCAGATCAAGGTGATTATACACCACAGAATAATCCGGTGTGCTGGGATGCATCCTTTCCAGCTTTTCAATTCCTTTCTGAAACATTTCTTTTGCTGCAACAGTCCATTTTTTTGTTTCAGCTTTTTTCTGCATTTCTCTTATTTCCCTTTCATTCGCATCACCACCCAATTCTTCTTTGATACTTTTCATCTGCTGTTGAAGAAAATAATCCCTTTGTTGTTTGTCCAGCTCTGTCCTGGTCTTTGAGGTTACTTTATTTTTCAGTTCAGCAAACTGCAGTTCTTTTTGCAGCAATTTCATTAATACATCTGCTCTTTCACGTATATTATTTATTTCAAGCAGTTGTTGCTTTTCTTTTAAATCTGCACTGAGGTTACTGGAAATAAAATGAATCAGGAATGCAGGATTTTCGAAATTTTTTAAAATAATAGCGGCCTCGGCAGGAATGTTAGGCGATAATTGAATGATATCCGCAGCAATATCTTTAATGTTTGAAACATAGGCGGCAAAATCTTCGTCCTTTGGTGAATCTTCCTCAACCAGAATTTGAATGGCTGCTTTAAAATAAGGAGAATCAGAAGTGATATGGTTTATTTTGAATCGATTCTTTCCCTGGATAATTACAGTGGTTCCTCCATCAGGCATTTTAATCAACTTGACGATTTTGGCTACTGTGCCAATATTTTCAATATCCTTAATTTCAGGGTCTTCTATTGTACTGTCTTTTTGCGCTACTACACCTATCAATTTGTCAGCCTTATAGGCATCATTTACAGCTTTTATGCTTTTATCTCTGCCTACAGTAATCGGTAATACGACACCTGGAAACAGCACTGTATTTCTTAAAGGCAAAACAGGTAACTCGTTTGGAATGTCAGCGCCATCGCCGGTTTCGCTTTCACTTTCATTTAATGGAATGATGGGAATAAAGTCCATTTCATCTTCGGCACGCAGAAAATATTTGTTCTCTTTCATTAGTTATTCTAAAATTTGACAACCTGACACCAAAATGGTTAAGGGATTAAAAATACATTGTGAAACCATAGTTGACAAGTATCATGCCTGATGAAATTGCTTATTTCCGGAAAATCCCTGAATTAGAACTTGTATCTCAAAAAAAATCCCTCCAGAAAGAGGGATCAATTTCATAACGGAATTGAAACTTAAAGCGATAATCCAAGGGATAACTGAACAGCCTGGCTTTTCCATTTGTCTTTATTATCAATATCATTAATATTATTCAGACCAACTACATAACGACCGGTGACATAAATTCTGGAAATTCGAACCTGTGCACCACCAATCATAGAAAAATCTCCTTTCTTAAATGCATCTCCTCCATTTTGAAGAAGCGTTTTGCTTTGATCGATCAATACACTGAATTGCGGACCTGCCTGTAAACTTATTGGTCCAACGAGTTTATAGTTTAAGAGAATAGGAAATGAGAGGTAATTTAACTTCACAGTACTCTGGCCTGAATTGAAAATATTTTTATAAATCGACTGATAACTGCTGTCGACTGTTGTAGAATATTGGCTGAGTAATACTTCAGGTTGTATAGATATTTTCCTGCCGGAAGACACACCGATTTCCATGAACCCACCCAGGTGATAACCATACCTGAACTGATCTTTGAAAGACACCCCATCTATTTTTACAATATTGGTTCCTGCTTTGGCACCAATCCTAAATTGTGCTGATGCAGACTGTAATATTAATACAGCGATGACCAGGAAAGAAAGTTTTGTTTTCATGATGTATTTGTTTTTTTATTCCTATAAAACTTCAACTTTAATGCCATCAGCATTAACTCATTGTTAAATAGCTTTAACTACCCTGACAATAACTCATTTATGAAATATTTATTGCTGCCCATTGCATAACAAAATGCAAAAATCATCAGAATACAAATCCCAGATTAACTGAAAAAAGGGTACTGAAATTCTTTTCTTTAACCGGGAAATAATAATCTAAAACCAATTGGGGTTGTATAAAAAATTTACCTAAAGAATATTCTCCTCTCATAAACATAGTCATGGAAAGGGGTTGAAATTCCAGTTCATCATCCAGGTAAACATTTTCGGAATTATAGAGTATGTTGGCGCCGGTTCTTATGAGGGTTGCATATGTGTTTGCGGATTGGTTAAATCCAAATTTCTGAGTACCGCTTATAAAAGAAAGTTGAGGTGTAAAACGAAAATGATCTTTTAAAGAAAAAACATGTAGCCAGTAAAAATCATGACGGACAGATGTGATCAATGAAAAATCAGTAATAGATTCTTTTGAGTTGATGCGTGTATAACCACTTCGTCTCAACCGCAGATCCTGGATCTTTTCTTCCCGATCCATATAATCAGAACGGCTTCCCCATCCATAACTCAAAGCCACGGATGGTTTCATCCACCATTTCCGGTAAGTAAAATATGCATAGACCTCATTTTGTAAAGGAGTAGTATAAAACGGCAATGAATCTCTCGTAAAAAACTTTGTAAATGTGATCCCTGTTGCCAGATCCCGGTTTTTCAGGTAATCATATCCAGGACTTACTGATATCTGATAAAGATTCAGGTTGTCCTCATGATTTATGATATTCCCTGTGCCTGTTAAGCTTAATCCACCTTTATGATAATATCCTAAGGTTGGCGTATAAGTAAGTTTTTCAGATGATTCTAAAAAAAAATCGGATTTGCTGGTAAAATTGAAAAAGCCTTTGCCCAGTGCAAAACTGCCCATAAAATAGCTTCTCGGACTGGAAATAGAATCTAAAAAAGATTCCATGTCTTTAAATAAAAGATCAAAATCAATTTCAGTATCGGAAGAATTTGAAACTTTTTGTTTTTTTGTTGTGATTGAATCTTTGGAGGTTCTGGTGGTATCAACGGAAACTTCTTGCGAAAACATAAAATTCCCGGCAAGTAATAATAATTTTATAGCGATGAGTTTTCTTAACATCGGCAGTTGAATCTCAGTATCAGATATTTATTCTTAATAAATTCAATTTCTGTGACTTATATTATCCCAGATAGTTTAATCTTTTATAATTAACTGACCATTAAACGCTTTGATTTGTTGCTTTATTTGGAATAATCTCTGATTTTTCATTTAAACTAATTCAATTATTGAAATTTCGGGTAATATACCTACTCTGCCAGGGTAGCCTATAAAACCAAATCCACGGTTTACATATAATTTTTGTTTGTCTTCCTTATACAATCCCGCCCATTGTTTATACACATATTGAACCGGGCTCCATTTAAAACCAGGGATCTCGACCCCAAATTGCATACCATGCGTATGCCCGGCAAGCATAAGATCAATATCAGAATAATTTTTTCTGACTTCTGAATCCCAATGCGATGGATCATGACTAAGAAGAATTTTAAATTGAGATTTGTCTAAGCCATTGTAGGCCTTAGTTAAATCGCCATAACTTTTAAACCTTGATTTTCCACTGATATTCTGCACACCAATAATAGCAATTTTATCTCCCTTTCTTTCCAACACAACGTTCTCATCCATCAAGAGTCTCCAGCCAAGTTCTGAATGAGTTTGTATTAATTTTTCAAGGTTTTGATTTTTTTCTTCCGGGCTATCCCATTGTGAATAGTCCCCGTAATCATGATTGCCTAAAACAGAATAAACACCAAAAGGCGCATTTAGTTCTTTGAAAACTTCAATATAATCATCCATTTCATCAGATCTGTTATTCACCAAATCACCTGTAAAAAGAATCAGGTCAGGTTTTTGATCCATGATTTTTTGTACGCCCATTTTCACAGCTTCTTTTTCAGTAAAACTCCCTGCATGTATATCTGAGATATGTACAATTTTTAAACCCTTAAAGGAATTGGGAAGATTTTGAAACGGTAGTTTAATATTGCTGAGCTGATATTTGTATTTGTTTCCAAATCCATAAATAAGTGATCCAAATAAACCCCCGCCAACCAGCATCCCGGCCCAACTAAGAAAAACTGAACGGGTAATTTTTTCACCTGTTTGCAGCATTTCCCCTTCCGTATTGGAAAAATAGATTTTTCCTGCAATCCATTGTATCCCCCGGCGTAAATCATCTACCACGAAAAACACCGAGGCAATAAGTTTTGCAAAAAATAAACCAACAATGCAGGCAAAAATGGTATTTCGAAAAAGCCTGTTTTGTTGCTCAAAATGCAGATAAGGCAATAAAAGAAGAACAAGTATTGCACTAATAGAAAGTATCCAGTATGAAACAAAGATTATCGATCTGATTTTAGGTGTGGCTCCCTGTGTTATCGTTTTTAAAGCCTGGAAAAAATAAAAATCAAGGATAACCATGAACCCGATTAGTACCCACCAGAATATAGAGTTTCTCATAGGGTTCAAATTTAATACAAATCAGGTATAGCTTTTCTTTTACAATATTCTACACTTAAAACTTATTTTTGTCAACATTGATAAATTGTAGCGTATGACAAAAAATTCAAACCAATTATCGAATTTCAAACCCTGAATCTTTTAACATGAAGCTAACTTACTACGGCCATTCTTGTTTTCTGACAGAAGTAAATGATAAACGAATTTTATTTGATCCGTTTATAACTTATAATGAGCTTGCTTCTCATATTGAGATAGCAGACATAGAAGTGGATTATATTTTAGTAACACATGGCCATAGTGACCATATTGCTGATTGTATCAGCCTGGCAGAGTCAACGAATGCAAAAGTTGTGTGCAGTTGGGAAGTCCATGAATGGCTGCATAAACAAGGATTAAAGAATACACATCCCATGAATACAGGAGGAAAATGGGATTTTGGAGAATTTATTGTAAAATGTACGGTTGCCCAACACTCCGGAGGATTACCGGATGGAAGCTATGGAGGCAATCCAATGGGTTTTATTGTCATGAGTACTGAGGGTAATTTCTATTATAGCGGTGACACTTCTCTTACACTGGATATGCAATTGATACCAAAATGGGCAAAACTAAATTTTGCTGTTCTGCCAATCGGTGACAATTTTACCATGGACGCTGCAGATGCAGCAGCTTGTGCTGAAATGATCGGATGCAATAAGATTGTGGGAGTTCACTATGACACTTTCGGGTTCATCAAAATTGATCATGAAAAGGCAAAAAGAACATTTTCAGATAAAGGAATAGAATTGAAACTTTTAAAAATAGGAGAAACAATCTCCATTTAATCAGTATGGGAAGAATAATTGGAGTAGCGAATCAAAAAGGAGGCGTGGGTAAAACAACCACCGCCATCAACCTTGCAGCCAGTCTTGCAGTTCTTGAATTCAAAACCTTGTTGGTGGATGCTGACCCGCAGGCAAACAGTACAACCGGTGTGGGATTTGATCTGCATAATATCACGCAGAGTTTGTATGACTGTATGGTAAATGAGGCCCTGGCAAAAGAAGTTCTTTTAAAAACGCAAATTCCTTTTTTGGATCTCATCCCTTCTCATATCGACCTGGTAGGTGCAGAGATTGAAATGATTAACCATCCTAACCGGGAAATGGTTTTACAAAACATTCTTGACCCTTTAAAAAACGATTACGAATTCATTATTATTGATTGTTCACCTTCGTTGGGATTGATTACTGTAAATGCACTGACCGCCGCCGATTCTGTGATCGTTCCTGTACAATGCGAATTTTTTGCATTGGAAGGTTTGGGTAAACTATTGAATACAATAAAAATTGTACAAAGCCGGTTAAATACCACTTTGGAAATTGAGGGCATTTTGATGACCATGTATGATGGTCGCCTCCGTTTGTGTAACCAGGTTGTAAGTGAAGTAAGACGCCATTTCGAAGACATTGTATTTAATACAATCATTCATCGTAACTCAAAACTCAGCGAAGCACCCAGTGTGGGGAAACCTGTTGTTTTATACGATGGCAACAGCAAAGGAGCCATGAACTATCTGAATCTGGCAAAAGAAGTATTGCAGAAAAATGATTTAACCAAGATCAGCCAGGAAGAGAGAATAATGGAGTTGTGAGTTGTGAGTTTTGAGATTCAGAAACCGAAAATATCAACACACAGATTTGTTGCAATTTTTCAAAAGATTGCAAATACCTTAAATTGTAATAGTATAATGGGTTTTATATTCGTAATGATGAGTTTGGTAAAACAACCCGGCATTTGATTCAAGATCCTGATAAATTTATAAGACTTAATAACCTACTTTGAAATAAATTAAATGACTGCTCCAAAACAAAATAAAGAAGCCCTGGGTAAAGGAATCCGTTCTCTGTTACAAAGTATCGACACTGATCTGAAAACAGGAACCGGAAATCTGAAAACAAGTGTAGTGCAATCCGTGACCGGTGTTTTACGAATTCCCTTAGATCAAATTGAAATAAATCCTAAACAACCCCGGCGTCATTTTGACGAACAGGCTTTACAAGATTTAACAGAGTCTATTAAAACACATGATATCATTCAACCAGTAACCGTTTCTAAAATTTCTCCCGATCGTTACAGGTTGGTTTCCGGAGAACGAAGATTAAGAGCTTCCAGGTTGGCAGGATTGAATGATATACCGGCATATATACGGCAAACAAATGACCAGCAGTTACTGGAGCTTGCTTTACTTGAAAATTTGCAAAGAGAAGATCTGAATGCCATGGAGATCGCCTTTAGTTTTAAAAGGATGATGGAAGAACTTGATTATACTCAAGAGCAGGTTGCTGAGAAAATGAGTAAAGACAGAAGCACAATAGCAAATTTTATCCGCCTGTTGAAACTTCCTCCCGACATACAGGTATCTGTTCGTATCGGTGAGATAAGTATGGGTCATGCAAGAGCCCTGATAAATGTTGATTCGATTGATAAGCAACTTTTTATTTTTGATGAAATAAAAGAAAAAGGATTATCTGTAAGACAAACAGAAGCATTGGTCCGTAATCTGTATAAGGGTAAAGCAGGCGTTAAAAAACACACAAAAAGTTCTTTACCACAGGGATTTCAGAGAATTGAGGATAAATTAGCGTCTCAATTCAGCACCCGGGTAAAACTCAAACACAGCAAGAATAACAATGGTTCAATTACATTTGAATATTACTCACTTGATGAGCTCAATAAACTTCTCGGCCAGCTGAATGTTCAGATTGATTAAAATGATTTTTAAATTTTTATTTCCGGCTGCATTTGCATTTTTATTCGCTATTCCTGTAACTGGACTGGCTCAGGATACACTTACAAAAACTTTAGAGACTTCTTCCAAAAAAGAAAAAAAGAAATCATTTGACATAGCTGACACCAGCATCAATCATCCTAAAATTGCAGCTACCCGTTCTGCAATATTGCCGGGCTTGGGTCAGATCTATAACAAAAAATACTGGAAGCTGCCCTTTGTATACGGCGCATTAGGCACCACCGCTTTTGTTTTTAATTTTAATATAAAAAACTACAAAGACCTTAAGCAGGCCTATATTGGTAAATTTAATTTAAGGACTTTAAATGATTCGACAGAATACAAAAAAATTAAACCTAATCTTCTTCCTTTATCTGAAGAATCGCTTCGTTTTAACCGTGATCAGTTCAGAAGAAATGCAGACTATACTGTCCTGATTTTTGCATTAATCTGGGGGCTGAATATACTGGATGCAGCCGTAGATGCCCATCTGAAAAGTTTTGATGTAGGACCTGACCTCTCTCTCAAAATCAAACCCGGGCATAGCAATATGGCTGGCACAAATGGCTTTAGCCTTGTGCTTTCTACCCGTTGATGGGTTTATGCTAATCCCATAACTTTGAATTTCTCCAAAAAAAATAAAATTCTAAACCAAATGCAGATCGCTTTAATTGGATATGGCAAAATGGGAAAAGCTATTGAAGAGATTGCGCTAAAAAGAGGACATTCTGTTCTTTTAAAAATTGATCTTGATAATGTTCAGGATTTTACAAGAGAGAACCTGTCAAAAGCAGATGTTGCTATTGAATTTACCGGCCCGCACACAGCTTATGAGAATGTGAAAAAATTAATGGACTTTGGTGTATCAACTATTTGCGGCTCTACCGGATGGCTCGAAAAACTGGAACTGGTTCATCAGATATGCAAACAAAATGATTGTGCTTTTTTATATGCAAGTAATTTCAGTGTTGGTGTAAATATTTTTTTTGAAGTAAATAAAAAATTAGCTCAACTGATGGCTACCCAATCCGATTACAAGATCCAGGTAACGGAAATACATCATACCCAGAAAAAAGATGCACCAAGCGGTACTGCTATTACTTTAGCTGAACAGATACTACAGCAAAATCCTTTAAAAAAGAGTTGGGTAAACAAGGAAAGTAAAAATCCGGAAGAACTTGAAATATTCAGCGAACGAACTGATCCGGCTCCCGGTACTCATAAAATCAAATACAGCTCAGAAATTGACGAAATTGAATTAATTCATACAGCACATACCCGTACTGGTTTTGCTCTTGGAGCTGTTTTGGCAGCAGAGTTTATTGCAGGGAAAAAGGGAATTTATTCAATGAAAGAAGTTCTGGGATTATAACCAGATCTGTCTTTTTCTGTGTTTTCTTTTACTTTCTCAAATGCAGGTCCTAATCAAAGTGCATTCAGGCCTAAACCCCTAACTTTGGCGCTTAGATTTCAAAACCAACTATTCAATTTTATATGGCGGATATTTTTGAAAGATTATTAAAAAACTATGGCCCCATCGGTCAACACCGGGAAAGAGCTCATGGCTATTTTGCTTTTCCAAAATTAGAAGGAGATATTAGCAGCAGAATGATATTTCGTGGAAAAGAAGTAATTGTCTGGAGTTTGAATAATTACCTTGGACTGGCTAATCATCCCGAGGTACGTAGAGCCGATGCTGATGCTGCTGCAGAATTTGGTCTGGCATTACCTATGGGAGCCCGTATGATGAGCGGGAACAGTAATCAACATGAACTCCTGGAAAAAGAGCTTGCAGATTTCGTTTCAAAAGAAGATTGTGCTTTGCTAAATTATGGCTACCAGGGAATGGTCAGCCTGATTGATGCTTTATGCAGCCGTCATGATGTGATCGTGTATGATGCAGAGAGCCATGCCTGTATTATAGACGGGCTGAGATTACATACAGGGCATCGCTATGTATACAAGCATAATGATCTTGAAGATTGTGAAAAACAACTTCAAAGAGCTTCTGCACTGATAGAAAAGCAAGGTGCCGGTGGCATATTGGTGATCACTGAAGGTGTATTTGGTATGGCCGGTGATCAGGGCAAACTAAAAGAAATTGCTGACCTGAAGGATAAATATGATTTCAGGTTGCTGGTTGATGATGCCCATGGATTTGGCACATTGGGTAAAACCGGTGCAGGGGCTGGTGAAGAGCAAAATTGCCAGGATAAGATTGATCTTTATTTTTCCACTTTTGCAAAATCAATGGCTTCAATCGGTGCTTTCATTGCAGGACCATTTAATATCATTGATTATATCAGGTACAATATCCGTTCTCAGATTTTTGCAAAGAGTTTACCCATGCCACTGGTAATTGGAAATCTTAAAAGACTTGAATTATTGAAAACCCGGCCTGAGTTTAAAGACAAACTTTGGAGTAATGCAAAAAAATTGCAAAGCGGTTTAAAAGAAAAAGGATTTGATATTGGTAATACAGATTCGCCGGTAACACCAGTGTATATGAAAGGCGGTGTAGAAGAGGCAACTGCCATGGTAATGGATCTGCGGGAAAACTATGGAATTTTTGCATCAATAGTTGTATATCCGGTTATTCCGAAGGGCCATATCATATACAGACTTATCCCCTCAGCAATTCATACTGACGAAGACATTGAGCTTACGCTAAAGGCTTTCGATGAAACTAAAAAGAAACTGGATTCTGGAAAATATAAAGCTGAGGCAATTCCGGATATGGCAGAATATAGTGGAAAGAGATTTGAATATTTTTTGGATAAACCGAAAAATAAATAATCTCATTTTTTTCAAAAAAGGCATTTTTCGAAATGCCTTTTTTTTTTACGCGATACTTTTAAAAATTGAACCCCCGATAAAAATCGGGGGTCCCTAATCAAAAACCATTAACCATTAAACCTTATCCTATGAAAATTCATTGCTAATGTCGGGATTAATTTAATATCTCGTGTAATTTATTTGTCTTTTTTTTGAACTTTAGTGTTGCAACGATGAATTATTGACTATTATCAACCATTCTGTTGTTTTTTAGTATCCTGTGTAGATTTTTCACTACAAACAATCTTGAAAATCATTGACAAATTTTTTATTCGTTAAATTCGATGATGAATAAGATAGTAATTGCCATAGCCGGAGCCAGCGGATCGATATATGCCAGGCTAATGATTGAAAAGCTATTGCAAATGAAAGATCAATGGCAGGAACTAGCCGTTGTCATGAGTGATAATGCCAGGGAAATTTGGGAAACCGAATTAGATAATACTGACTTTCAGAACTACCCCGTTAAATACTATACAAATAAAGATTTTTCAGCTCCTTTTGCTTCAGGTTCAGGTCAATACAATACTATGATCATTGTACCATGCTCAATGGGAACACTTGGCAGGATTGCAGGTGGCATTTCAAATGACCTGATCACACGTGCTGCTGATGTTATTTTAAAAGAAAGAAGAAAGTTGATCTGTGTTATAAGAGATACTCCCTATAATCTTATTCATATTCAAAATATGGAAAGGATTACAATAGCAGGGGGAATCATTTGTCCTGCAACCCCATCCTTTTATAGCAAACCAAAAACTATTGAAGAACTTTCATCTACGGTGGTTGACCGGGTTCTTGATCTGGCCGGTTTGGATATTAAAACATTCCGTTGGGGAAAATAAGATCAGCGAAGATCAATTACTTCTACTCCCGGATATTTTTTTGTATCAAATACAAATTGACTGTCTGTAATTGTACTATTAGGAGTTAATGAATTCACTATATAAGAATAACGGCTTCCGGATTTTTCCAGAACCCTTGTGCTGCTGATTGTTTTTCCTGTTTTATCTATATAAATGTAAACTTTATGGAAGGGTCTTGATTTATCAGTAGGTGTCATTTCAATTTCCTGAATTGTTTTTGTTCCTTGCTTTTTTTCGCCATTCAGTTTATAAAGAAAATCCTGGTCATAGAAATTTGTAAATAACTTTTGAGGTGTTAAAGTTGAACTTTCATTTTCAAAAGTTGTAATAGTTACTTCGTTTGCAGCCTTATCAAAAGTCCAGATGTTTTTTCCATCACAAAAAATTTCCTGACCTACAATACTCACCTGGTATTTTACACCTTTCATGAATACAGTTCCGGTTTTTGAAGAAAGAACTTTTCCGGCTGAATTTTCCACTTTGTAAGTAAATGTGGCTTTGGCAGTTTTAAAACCTTTGAATTTTGTACTTACAGCATCTAAAATAACTTTGGCTTCGGGATCATTTTTCCCCGCATTTTGTGCAAAAGAGAATTGAATAGTGGCAATTAACAGGAATAAAATATAAACTTTCTTCATTTTGTCTGATTTATTGTGCTAAATATGTGGTTTGCACAAGCGTTCAAAGATAAGAGAATTACTTTTAGAGGATGAAGATCGTATTCACCAGGTTGCCTGCATATAAGTATCTTAACATCTTATAAACTTAAATTGGATAGATGCTGGTTTAATTCTGATTCGGTTTTTATCAAAACATCCCGTGCTTTACTACCCTGGTTGGGGCCAACAACCCCTGCAGATTCTAATTGATCCATCAATCTTCCTGCCCTGTTATATCCTAGTTTCATTCTTCTTTGAAGAAGAGATGTAGATCCCACCTGGTTTTGAACAATTAATCTGGCTGCATCTTCAAAAAGTGCATCCCTGTCATTTAAATCAAAGTCTTTTCCTTCCAGTTCTTTTTCATCAATATATTCCGGCAGCAGGAATGCCTGCGGATATCCTCTTTGCTTATGAATAAAATTGACAATCTTATCTACTTCCGGGGTATCAACAAATACACATTGCAGGCGGGTAATTTCTCCATGATGAGAGATCAACATATCTCCTTTGCCGATTAATTGCTCAGCACCACCGGCATCAAGAATGGTTCTGGAATCAATTTTAGAAGAAACCTTGAATGCAATTCTTGACGGGAAGTTTGCTTTAATAGTTCCGGTAATAATATTTACAGAGGGTCTTTGTGTTGCAATGATGAGGTGAATACCTACTGCCCTTGCTAACTGTGCCAGCCTTGCTATTGGCATCTCAATTTCTTTACCTGCTGTCATGATCAGGTCTGCAAATTCATCAATCACTAAAACAATGAATGGAAGAAACTGGTGCCCTTTTAAGGGGCTTAATCTTCTTTTGATAAACTTTTCATTGTATTCTTTGATATTCCTGGCACCCGCTTCTTTCAACAGGTCATATCGGTTATCCATTTCAATACATAAAGCATTCAATGTATGCACTACTTTCTTTGTGTCAGTAATGATAGCATCTTCTTCTCCGGGAAGTTTTGCAAGGAAATGATTTTCTATCACACGGTACAAACTAAGTTCCACTTTTTTAGGATCGATCAATACAAACTTCAGTTGCGAAGGGTGTTTTTTATATAAGAGTGAAACAAGAATCGCATTTACACCAACAGATTTACCCTGCCCGGTGGCACCAGCCATAAGTAAGTGAGGCATGCTTGCCAGGTCAACTATGAAATTCTCATTGTCTATTTTCTTGCCAATGGCAATCGGAAGGCTGTAATTATTTTTTTGAAATTTCTCTGAACCCAACAATGTTTTCATTCCTACAATACTCTTTTTCACATTGGGAACCTCAATTCCTATGGTTCCTTTACCGGGAATAGGAGCAATGATTCTGATACCAAGTGCTGCAAGGCTCAATGCGACATCATCTTCCAGGTTTTTGATCCTGGAAATCCGTACGCCAGCTGCAGGCACAATTTCATATAATGTAACTGTAGGGCCCACAGTTGCCATGATTTTCTGGATCTCAATATCATAATTACGTAAGGTAGAAATGATCTGATTTTTATTATTCTCCAGCTCGTTTGCATCCTGAACGATCTTATCAATGCTATGTGTTTCCAAAAGATCCAATGTAGGATAACGATAATCCCTTAAATCAAGCGTTGGTTCATAAGGAGGAAGTTCCGAATATCCCTTCTCTTCTTTTTCCTCTAATGGCACTTTCTTTATTTCCAGTTCAATATCTGAGGAGTCTTTTCCCAATATTGATTTTTTAGCAATAATTTTTTCCGGTTCGGGACCTGATTCTTTTTCAAA
>CAZOOT010000087.1:0-14989 GCA_964581455.1 uncultured Chitinophaga sp.
ACCACCCCCACCAAACTCACTAACCGCTACTTTCTTAAAAGTACCACCTTGATTAACTAAAAGTTTATCTGTATCGCTTAATGGTAGTGTAGCGGTTGTGTAGTTTGTTATGTCGTTTGAAAGTGTTTCATCATATAATTCAGTGAAATTTGAATTACATTTATCGAAAGCGGTTCTTATCTTTTCCGCACTGGGGTCGTTGTCAAACGTTCCATTATTTATTAATTGTTTTGCCATTTTTTAAAAATTTGTAAGTTTAATAATTTGAATTAAGCCGGGTATTCTTAGCAAAGTGTTTCGAGATCTTTATCTCTTAACTCGCAACTCCTGACTTGTAACCTCTTATACTATCGCCAATATATCACTCTCTCTCATTATGAGCAGATCATCTCCACCTATCTGGATTTCCGTACCGGCATATTTGCCATAAAGTACATTATCACCAGATTTTACAGCCATGGGCTCGTCCTTTTTACCGGGACCCGCAGCTACTACAACTCCACGTTGTGGTTTTTCTTTTGCAGTATCAGGAATAATAATTCCACCAGCAGTTTTTTCCTCAGCAGGAGCTGGTTTTACAATTACCCTGTCATGAAGTGGGGTAACATTTAGCTTTTTAGCCATAATTGTATTGATTTAGAGTTTTTTGAAATAATCGTCCCCAGAAATTAGGGGACGGCAAAGGTATAGTAAATACTGTGCCGCATGTGTTTAAACGGAAAATTTTTCAGTTTCACTGCTAATTGACTGTATTCTTCCACTTATTGGCAGACAGATTATACAGTTTCTTGTGTCAAAATTTCAGAGACTTATAATATCAATACATTAAAATCAGATTCAGGATCCGCATATTTTTTAAAAAAAAAATTCAAAATCCATATGTGTAAAACTTTTTTCATAATTGAAAAACGAACGATCAATATCTTCAAATCATAGAGTACAATAACATATCTTCGCAGCCCAAAAAAGCTCTTAGGAATGATAAGTAGAAGAAATATCAGGGTAAAAGTGATGCAGACTTTATACACAGTTAGCACTTCTGAAGCTGAGTTGAAACCTGATGAATCTAAGAGAATTTTACAAACACATTTTTCACAAACACAGGGGCTGCTTGTATACCTTACTTATTTTTTAACAGAGGTGTGCCGTTATTCCGAAACCTATGCACATCAACGGGCCGGAAAGCATATCACTACATTTGAAGATCTCAATATCAACACGAAAATTTCCGGCAATAAGGTTTTATGGAGAATACTCGAAGACTCAAGTTTTAAGGAAGTTTTGTTGAAAACAAAACCGCAACTGATTGCCGACAGGGATTTGATAAGAAAAATATACATCGCCGTATCAGAAACAGAAGAATACAAAGCCTATATCAGTAAAAGTGACAGGGAGATGAAAGACGAGAAAGAGATCATTGAATTTATTCTTGATAAATTGATGCTGGCAAATGAACACTTCACTTCTCATGTGGAAGAACTTTTCTCCAACTGGGATGATGATGGTGAAATGCTGGTCCAACTTCTTGTAAATTTCCTGCATAAAACATCCAGTGTACACTTTAACGAGATCATCAGTCCGGATAAAAAAGAATTTGCAATAAAACTGCTGGAAACAGTAGAAGAAAAAAAAGAACATTTGCAATCATTGATCATCCCAAAATTGAAAAACTGGGACTCTGAAAGAATTGCACAGGTAGATATGATCCTGATGAAAATGGGTGTTTCCGAATTCCTTTATTTTGAAACCATCCCACCAAAAGTTACTATCAACGAATATATTGACCTTGCTAAAGAATACAGTACCCAACAAAGCGGTCAATTTGTAAATGGCATTCTGGATAATATTCATAAAGAATTAGTTCAACAAGGGTTGATGCAAAAAATTGATTATAAAAAAGTGTAAATCTTAAAGCTAAAACCAACAACCAGGTCAGAAGCACAATTTGTCGTTCGCTTCTTATGGCCTGTTCAGGAATCGTAGCTTTCTCTTACATTTGCACTCATTAATTTTACATTATGAAAAAAATTCTTTTTGGGCTTTTTGCCATTGCTTTGGT
Source organism: uncultured Chitinophaga sp. (assembly GCA_964581455.1). GTDB lineage: Bacteria > Bacteroidota > Bacteroidia > Chitinophagales > Chitinophagaceae > VBAS01. Next base: position 2,060 of record CAZOOT010000087.1, read on the forward strand.
CACAGGTTGTGATCAGGCAGATAAATCTGCAAAAGAAGGATCGGCTAAACAGGATTCCACTATTGCACAAAATGTCAATTCTGAAACAAATTCAGAATCAGATCCTGCTAACTTTACAACCATTGAATGGCTGGACACACAGGAAAGAGACCTGGGAAAAATAAAAGAAGGGCAAAAACTGGAAGTATCTTTTAGATTTAAAAATACAGGCACAAAACCCCTGATCATTTCTAAAGTTTGGGCTCAGTGTGGTTGCACTGTTGCTGAAACACCAAAAGAGCCATATGCGCCGGGACAGGAAGGTGTAATAAAAGCAACTTTTGATAGCCAGGGAAAACCCGGTTTAAATCAAAAAGAAGTTTATGCAAACACAAATACGGATCCGGTTACAAATGTGCTGATATTTAAAGTGGATGTACAAAAAAGCGGACTATAAATACTTAAACAAACAATAATGAATATTTTTTTATTACAAGCTCAATCGACCGGCCCCTTTGGCGGAATGACTTCTATAATTTTTATGGGAATGATCATTCTGGTTTTTTGGCTTTTCTTTATTCGTCCGCAGGCGAAAAAACAAAAGCAACAGAAAAAATTTATTGAAGACCTGCAAAAAGGTGCAAAAATTGTAACTATTGCAGGAATTCATGGTACCATTAATAAGGTAAACGAAGATGGAACCATTAACCTGGAAGTAAGCCCGGGTAGTTATATTAAAATTGAAAAAAGCGCAGTGAGTATGGAGTGGTCAGCCAACCTGAATAAGGTAGGAACTGAAAAGAAATAGTTTTCTAAAATAACAAATACTAAATCCCAAATTCCGGAAATCATAATATGGAATTTGGGATTTTTTAATCCAAACATTTATTTGGAATTTGTTCCTGCAATTTGTGATTTATGTTAAAAATCGGACTTACAGGTGGCATGGGAAGCGGAAAAACTACCGTTGCGCAGATATTCCAGGTGTTGGGCATTCCTGTATATAATGCCGATACAGAAGCAAAGAGACTGATGAATACAAATACTGATTTAAAAATATCTATTCTGAAAAACTTTGGTGAGGAATCTTACAAGGATGGAATGTTAAACAAAGCATATATCTCTTCAGTTGTTTTTAATGATCCGGCTCAACTGGAACTTTTGAATTCACTGGTTCACCCTGCCACCATGAAAGATGGTGAATCATGGTTAAATGCACAGACCAGCCCCTATGCAATTCATGAAGCTGCATTGGTTTTTGAAGCTGGTGTAAATAAAAGAATGGATTATGTTATTTGCGTCTTCGCTCCTTTGCCAATCCGGGTAAAAAGAGTGATAAAACGGGACAATTTAAAAGAAGAAGAAATCTTACAAAGAATGAATCGCCAGATGAACGAGGAAGAAAAAATGAAAAGATGCGATTTTGTTATCAACAATGATGAACAGGAATTGCTGGTACCCCAGGTATTGGAATTACATAACAAATTACTGGCCCTTTCAAATAAAAAACCGAATGGATAATTTTCCCCAATGGGCCGAACATCTCCTTGCAATAATTTTTGGTATGGCTATCCCCTTTTATACAGCATACAAGAGACCAAAAGATCTTTCCGGAAGACATTTTGATAGCAATCAAAAAAAAAGGATCTATCTGGTCAATAGCTTTTCGCTTTTCCTCATGGCCGGGGTCATTCTTGTTGTTTGGTTATTGTTCAAAAGACCCATAGCTGAACTTGGTTTCAAACCAATCAGAAATATTGAAGCCTGGTGGTGGCTGGCTATTATTTTCATTTTACTATATATCATTGACACAGGTATTGCCATTACTTCAAAAGAAAACCTGGAAAGGAATTTCGATGCAAATAATTCCAAAACACCATTTATGCCAACGAAGCTTCGTGAACTTCCGCTATACTTTTTAATGTGCTTTAGTGCCGGTGTTTTTGAAGAAATAATTTTCAGGGGTTTCCTGGTTACCTATTTTGTTTTTATCCTCTCTGATATTGTTAGCGGAGAAATGTGGGCCGTCCTCTTGCCAGCAATATTATTCAGCGTGGCACATTATTACCAGGGGAGTAAAGCTGTTTTAAAAATCATGGTTCTTTCCATCTTGTTCGGCTATATATTTATTCTGTCCGATTCTTTATTGGTAGTCATGATACTTCATTTTCTTGTAGATGCTATCGGGGGACTACTCACAATGAAATACATGAAAAAAGAAATGGGAAACCAAAATTGATTTATTCTGATACATGGGCAATGATCCGTAATGGCCCGCCACTTCCACCTTTTATCTTTATTGGTAAAGCAATTATGTAAGCTCCTTTTTCAGGAAGCTTGTCCAGGTTAGCTACATTTTCAAAACCGGAAATATTCTCTGTATATAGAACCTGGTGTGTTTTAAAATCTGTGGATTGCCCATAATCAACACTGGCTACATCTATTCCAATTGCTTTTATTTTTCTGTTTTTCACCAGCCATTCCGCTGCATCGGGATGGATAGAAGGAAAGTGAAGTTTGGCAACCGCCTCCGCTCCTCTTTCTTCCGTTCCAAGATATTTTTTTATATCATTATAAAAAGCACCAAAACCTGTACGAAAAAATAAAATTGAATTATCTGGAATTTTTTCATTTTTCATTTCCCAGTTTTCTATGTCCTGTGCTGTAATTAAATAATCGGGATCCTTTAATGCTTTTTCAGAAACGTCAATTACAACTGCATATCCAACCAGATTTTCCAATGGTATTTCATCAACCGACCATTTACCTTTTGCAAAATGTACCGGCGCATCCAAATGTGTTCCGCCATGCTCAGATGCACAAAAATTATAAGACGAATAATAGAATCCTGCAGGGCTTACACCTTCAAAGGCAGTATCCAGCTTAAATCCTTCGGCGGTTGGCCAATAAATAGTTTTATCTGAAAAATCATAGCTGAGATCAATCCATTTCCCCGACGCAAACAAATCTGTGCTATTCTTTTTTTGATTACAGGAAATTAAAAAGACCAGGCAGATAAATAATATTTTGTTCATTTTAAATGATTTTAGTGCTTGTAATTTATACATAAAATTATTTAAATGGTTTGTTGTATTACTTATTACTGATTTACCTTTAAGTAAACAAAATGGAAGTAATGAAATTACTACTTCTATATTTTCTTTGCCCATTAATAATCTTTCAAACCTGCAGCGTAAACAATGCCGGAACTGCAGAACAAATAAAATCAAAAGAATTAAAAATTGATACAATTGACTTCATCAGCCAGGTACAGCCCATTCTTGTAAAAAAATGTTCGCCCTGCCATTTCCCCGAAGGCAAGATGTATGAAAAAATGCCATTTGACAAGGATACAACGATCATTAACCACGAAGCTGGAATTTTGAAAAGATTTAAGAATGAAGAGAATTTACTGATCAAACAATTTATTCTTCAAAATAAAAATGGCTCATCATCAGATGAGCCACAGAAAAAATATTAAGGGGAAAAATTATTTCAGGTTTCCCAAAGCAATTTTGATCCTTTCCATCGCCGTTTCAATTTTCTCCATACTGTTGGCAAATGATATACGGATACAATCCGGCTCACCAAAAGCCCGGCCGGTAACAGTTGAAACATTCGCTTTATTCAGTAAATACATACACAGATCATCTGCATTTTTAATTGTTTCTTCGCCGTCATTTTTACCAAAAAATGATTTTATTACCGGGAAAATATAAAATGCACCATCCGGCTCTGCTGCGTGGGTGCCAGGAATATCATTTAATAATTGAAGAATCCGCTCCCTTCTCCTCGTGAACTCTTCATTCATTTCTTTTGTTGGTTTGAGATCAGTTGTCAATGCGGTAATAGCAGCTCTTTGTGTAACTGCATTGGCACCGCTGGTAAACTGGCCCTGTAATTTTTCACAAGCCTTAGCGATGGTTGATTCAGCAGCAATATACCCAAGCCGGTAACCGGTCATGGCAAATCCCTTGCTCAACCCATTCACGATAATAACCCTGTCCTTGATGTTTTCAAACTGAGCAATACTTTCGTGTGCACCTATAAAATTTATATACTCATAGATCTCGTCCGAAATGATAGAAATACCGGGATGTTTTTCAAAAACATCAGCTAAATCTTTTAATTCTTCTTTGGTATATACCGTTCCGCTGGGATTACATGGTGAAGAAAACAAAAAAACCTTTGTTTTTTCTGTGATCACTTCTGCAAGTTTTTCGGGACTGATCTTGTACTTGTCCTCCATAGGTGTTCTTACAATTACCGGAACACCACCAGCAATTTTTACCAGCTCTGAATAAGTAACCCAGAAAGGAGCAGGAATGATCACTTCATCACCTGCATCTACAAGAGCCAGCACAGCATTTGCAAGACTTTGTTTTGCTCCGGTTGAAACGACTATATTCTCTGGTTTGTAATCAAGATTATTATCTCTTTTAAATTTCTGACAAATAGCCTCACGCAGATCCGGGTAACCGGCTACAGGAGGATAATGACTCCAATTATCATCAATTGCTTTTTTTGCTGCTTCTTTAATATGTTGTGGCGTGTCAAAATCGGGCTCACCCAAACTCAGATCAATGATATCAATTCCTTTGGCCCTGAGCTCTCTTCCCAGTTTAGCCATCTTTAATGTTTCAGGTTCAGCAAAACGATCTAATAAAGACGAAATTTGAACTGTTTCTTCAGTTACTTGCATATTAAATTTAAAATTTACTTAAAGTGATTAGCAAAAGTAATTATTAAATGAACTAACACATGTTTAGTTACGATAATCAAATACAAAATTTTTAAGATCGGGGGAAACTGTCTTTTTTCTTTTTAACTCATGCTGGTAAATTAACTGGCCTAATTGCTTCATAAATGGAAACCCAACAGTTTCATACTCGTATTTATTATCGTTAAAAATCTCATCACTGTTACAATGGATAACTGCGCTTAAAATAAATTCAACGCCGTTTTTAAAATCAACGATATAGGCTGCATCAATTAAAAATCCATACGCATCCCCAACTTTATTAAAGATCCTGATATGTTGATCAGGCAGAGATTTTTCTGATCCATAGAATAAAAATTTTACATAATTATCCCAATAGTCCGCTGATTGATAAACCGGAAATTCAGACTCCTTCGGTGTCATTGACATATATTTTCTTAAAAAATTATAATCCTCATCTGACAGATTAAATCTTTGTTCAGGAGAAACTGATTCGGGTGAAATAATACTTCGCAAAACAGATTGCAGGCTTTTTAAAGAAAACTGATTTTTTAAAGAAAAATCAAAAGGTTCATTGATCAATTTTCCTCCCCTGTAAAAACCCTTTCCCATTTTATAAGTTTCCGGCCTGGATGCCCTGCCCAAATATTTCAGTTTACTATTCTCAGCAGGTTTCGAAAAAACCAATCTTCCGCTGGTATCATAAAAATTCACTTCATTTGTTTTCCGGTTTTGCTCTTCGGTCAGACTGATCTCCAGGCGATGAATAATTTGCACATCGCTATATCCCATCTTGTGCAGGCTGTTATTAATATATTCCTGTCCTAAAAATTCGTAGAGCCTGTTAAATGCATCATTATCGCTTACCAGCAATATCTTTTTTATATAATTAGCAATTGTTGGTCTTCCGTCAGCAACCGCAGGATCATTGTACTGTAAAGAATGTTCAACTTCACTCTCCTCTGTATTCATTGATGTATTCCTATCAAGCCCGGGAATACTTAACTCTTTCAATCGTTGCAATGCAAGTATAGCAACCGGTAATTTTACAGTAGAAGCCGGATAGAAATATTCTTGTGTATTTACACGATAATAATGATCAGCAAAAATCATTTCATTCTTTTCTCCCCGGTCAATCCGGGTATAAATTATCTGAACCCTGTGTGCCGGGTCATTCAATGTCTTTTTAAAAAAATCTGAACCGTTTTCCAGTATTTTTTTCAGGTAATCGCTGTTTTCTGCCGATTTCATTGATGATATTGATACTGATTCTTTCATTTTTGATTTCCCTGTTTTTTGGACTGGCTTACAACCAAGCCAAACTAATGTTGAGAAAATTAATGTCCGGGTTAAATAATTCATACACTAAACTTAGCTCATTTTAAATAAAAGAAATTGCCTTAAACCCTGAAAACCATCAGTCTTAGAAGCTATTTTTTATACCCCATTTTCTGACTGAAACCCCTATCTTTGCCCCTCTTTAAAAAAACCCAAAGCCGCATGCTCAAGACCATTGTGGAAATAGGCAACTGTGGCGATAAAAAGAAAAATTTTTACCTGTATGCAACTTAGAGGTTCTCTAACAGCGGTATTTGCCAGCTTGTTAATCATTTACTCATTATGGCAACTTTCTTTCACCATGTTTGTTCGTAAGCATGAGAACAAAATGGAAGTCCTTGCACAGGAGTATATGTCGGCAAATTATCCGGAAGCAAAGAAATTTTCAGACGTAAAAGATTATCCCGATTCCCTGAAAGTAATTTTCAAAGACAGATTAAGAGAAATACTTGATAGCACCAGGGATACCAAGATTACATGGTTTGGTCAAACTTATGCAAAAGCAAGAGAGGCTGAATTAAATCTCGGGCTTGATCTGCAAGGCGGAATCAATGTGACCATGGAAGTGGAACTCACCGGATTATTACGTTCAATGAGTAATAACTCCAGGGATCCCCAATTTCTAAAAGCATTGGAAAATGCGAATAAGCAAAAAGCAAACAGTGATGCTGATTTTATTTCGCTTTTCTATAATGAATATAAATCCCTTGCCGGTACTGGTAAATTAGCCGGCTTGTTCTCTGCTGCAAACCAGGACCAGATCCCGGTTGGTGCAAATGATACAAAGGTTTTAGAAGTGATACGCAGTGAAGCCGGACAAGCCATCAACAGAACTTACCAGGTATTGCGTAGTCGTATTGACCAGTTTGGTGTAGCCCAGCCCAACATTAACCTGGAAGCCGGAAAAGGAATAATTACTGTAGAATTACCGGGAATTGATGATCCTGAAAGAGTAAAAAAATATTTACAGGCTTCCGCAAATCTTCAATTCTGGGAAGTATATAATATTGGAGAATTAGATGAAGAACTGGTAGAAGCCAACCAGGCATTCAGCGATATCATGAGTGGTGCGCAAACAAATCCCGATACTACTCAGGCAACAACTGCAAAACCCGACAGCACTACTAAATCCACTGATGATAAATTATCAAGCTTATTGGGTGGAACTACTGCTGGTAAAGACACCACTGCAAACAAATTATCTTCAGCAGCTCCAGTAAAAAAATCATTAGGAGAATATATTCAGTTTGTTTCTCCATTCCAGGATCCGCAATCAGGAAGAGTATCCTATCCAGCTTCAATCGGTTATGTTACAATCCGGGATACAGGCAAAGTAAGAGAGATCCTTAATATGGATGGCATTATAAGCAAGCTGCCAGGCGATGCCCGTTTTTATTATGGTATTCCGGAAAGAAATACTCAAACAGGAAAGCTGAATGACTTTGTTCCATTATATGTAATTAAAACTTATGGTGCCGATAAGGCTCCGTTGGAAGGCGATGCAATAACGAATGCAAGCCAGGATTTTGAACCGATCACCGGTAACCCAATTGTAGAAATGAGCATGAATCCTAAGGGTGGAAGTGATTGGGCAACGCTAACTGCAAAAAGTGCAGAGAAAAGAATTCCTATTGCAATCGTTCTGGATGATATTGTTTATTCTGCACCTGTAGCTGATGAAAGAATAGAAGGTGGAAGATCGCAGATCCGCGGAAACTTTAATGTGGAAGAAGCACAGGATCTGGCAAATATTTTAAAAGTAGGTAAACTTCCTGCTCCTGCTAAAATTGTACAACAACAAGAAGTAGGTGCCACACTTGGTGCTGACGCAATTGAAGGAGGTTCAAAAGCATTTTTGATCTCTTTTATAGTGATCTTTTTATTGATGCTGATTTATTACAATACCAGCGGTTGGGTTGCAAATATTGCCCTTATCCTGAACATGCTTTTTACTGTAGGCATCCTGGCCGGGCTTGGAGCTACATTAACTGCACCCGGTATTGCGGGTCTGGTACTGACAATTGGTATGGCTGTAGATACAAACGTAATTATATATGAACGTATCAAAGAAGAATTGACAAGAGGCAAGAGTTATCAACAGGCAATCAGTGACGGTTATCGCCGTTCCTACCCACCGGTTCTGGATGCCCATATCACTACTTTACTTACTGCAGTTATATTATTCTATTTCGGTCTTGGACCGGTTAAGGGTTTTGCTACTACACAAATCCTGGGTCTTTTACTTTCCCTTTTCTGTGGTATCCTTGTTAGCCGCTGGCTCACTGATTGGTACACCAGCAAAAAACGCCATTTGAAATACTTTACTGCTGTAAGTAAAAGTGTTTTCAAGCAAGCACATTTCAAGTTTATTGAATACAGAAAATATTCTTATGCTTTTTCAGCTGTAATTTTCATTTTAGGAATAGCTGCTGTATTCAATGGTTTCCACCAGGGGGTAGAATTCAGCGGAGGTCGTAGCTATATTGTACGGTTTGATAATACAAAGTCTTTAAATGTTGAACAAATCAGAAAGGAACTGGAAACAACATTTGGAGAGAACCCGATAATCAAAACAATTGGAACAAGTAATCAACTGGATATTACCACTTCCTATCTGATCAATGAAACAGGTGATAATGTTGACTCAACTGTCAAGAGAAAACTTTACGAGGGTTTAAAAAATCATATCCCTGCTATCAGCTATGAAAAATTTGATGAAGACTATGAACTGGGCTCAAAAACAGTATTACCTACCATTTCTGATGACTTGAAAGCAGGTGCAAAGAAAGCAACATTTATTGCACTGTTCCTGATCTCTCTTTATATATTCATTCGTTTTCGCGACTGGAGATATTCCATGGGTACAATCGTGGCATTATTGCATGACGTAGCCATTACCCTTGCAGCATTCTCTTTCCTGAAAAATGTAGTACCATTCCCATTGGAACTGGACCAGCATTTTATTGCAGCCGTACTTACGGTAATCGGATTTTCCATGAACGATACGGTTATTGTATTTGACAGAATCAGGGAATACAGTAATACATTGAAAGGAATATCTAAAGTGGAAGTAATCAACAGGGCAATCAACGATACCCTGAGCCGTACGATCATGACCTCATTGACAGTTTTCCTGGTTATACTTATCTTATTCATCTTTGGAGGTGAAGTAACCAGGGGATTTGCTTTTGCAATGCTGATTGGTGTTGTTACAGGTACCTATTCATCCATTTTTGTAGCCTCGCCAATACTGGTGGATATGGCCCGGAATAAACCACTTGGAAATGCTGATAAAGCCCCGGCGCAAAAAGCAACCAGCGGTGTAAAGAAAGTATTAGCTAAATAATATATTTTACAATAAAAAAAAGCCTCTCAATTGAGAGGCTTTTTTTATTATCCAAATTATTTTTTTTATTAAACAGCAAAGCTGGTACCGCATCCACAGGTTGTACTTGCATTCGGGTTTTTAAATGTAAATCCCCGGTTGTTTAATCCTTCCTGCCAGTCAATCTCAATACCAAAAAGATACATTTCATGAGATGCATTCATAATGCAGGGAATACCTGCAATTTCAAAAGTTTTGTCCTTCTCGTCTTTTTTGTCAAAACCGATCAGGTAAGTCATTCCTGAACAACCACCTCCTTTTACACCAATACGTAAAGACTGTGTGTTGTCAAAACCCTCTTTTTCCATCAACTTTCTTATTTCTATTATTGCCCCTTCAGTTAAGGATACAGGTGCATTAATTGTTGTTTCCATCCGGTTAAGTTTATCTGCAAAAATATAAACTTATTCGAAGAGGAATTTACTAATTCGGAAAAGAAAGCCTTTGCATGTATTTTTGCTATACTTATAATGAAACCATGGATAATTCCACTTTAAGCCTCATCTTTTCGTCCGTTGCACTTTTAATTTCCTTCCTTACTTTTTTTATCTGGAATACCAAACGCCAGGAAAAATTAAAAGAGGAAGCTAAATTCAATATCAGGCCCCTTCAATTACAGGCATATGAAAGACTGGTTGTTTTGACAGAACGTATTTCCCTGCCTAACCTTATCAGCCGAACTAATCAGCCCGGGCTTTCTGTAAGAGAAATGCAATTGCTTTTATTAGAGAATATCAAACAGGAATGTGAATACAATAATTCCCAGCAGATATATGTGAGTCCTGTTGCCTGGCAAGCTCTCAATAATCTGAAAGAACAAAACATGCTAATCATCAACCAGGTTGCCCAAACCTTGCCGGCAGATGCAAAAGGAATTGATCTTAGTAAAAAGATAATGGAAATAATTATTGCACAGGATAAAAATGCATTGCACAATATTGTTTTGGATGCTTTGAATTACGAAGCGAGAAAGATGATGAAATGAAAGTAGTCCATAGTTGATCGTCCATTGACCATTGAAATTCTCAACATATGCCATTCAAATTTGAAAGTTTGCAGATTTGGAAAAAAGCTTTTGACTTAAGTGACGAAATTCATTTAATCGCATTGAAATTTCCAAAAATTGAACTCTTTAGTTTAACAAGTCAGATTAAAAGAGCAGCTGACTCAGTTGTACTTAATATTTGTGAAGGAAGTACAGGATTATCTAATGCAGAGTTTGCAAGATTTCTAACTATCTCACTTCGTTCTGCTATTGAAGTAGTGGGTTGTCTGATGCTCGCAAAGAAAAGGAATTACCTTTCTGAATCGGAGTACACTAAATTGTACGACGAATATGATCATCTTTGCAGAATGATCACAAAATTCAAAAATTCATTAAAATAAAAACCCGCCATTTTTACTATGGTCAATGGTCTATGGACAAAAAAAAATATACAGACAGCCGCATTGAAATAAAAGAATTATACTCCCAAACTGAACTTCCAAACCCGAATATCGAACCACCCGGTTCCTTCCCTTTTACACGTGGCATCCAACATAACATGTACCGTGGTAAGCTTTGGACCATGCGTCAGTATGCAGGATTCAGTACGGCTGAAGAAAGTAATAACCGCTATCATTACCTATTATCACAGGGTGTAAACGGGCTTAGTGTCGCTTTTGATTTACCAACTCAAATTGGCTACGACAGTGATCATCCACTTGCTGAAGGAGAAGTAGGAAAAGTAGGCGTTGCCATAGACAGTATTGAGGATATGGATGCTTTATTTAAAGACATAAAGCTGCAGGACATTACCACATCCATGACCATCAATGCAACAGGATTTATCCTGCTGGCCTTTTATGTTGCCCTGGCGAAAAAGCAGGGAGCAGACCTGAAAAAATTAAGCGGTACTATTCAAAATGACATTTTAAAAGAATATGCAGCCAGGGGAACCTATATCTATCCACCCAAACCAAGCATGCGCATTATCACTGACATTTTTGAATGGTGCAGCCATAAATTACCAAAATGGAATACCATTTCAATTTCCGGTTATCATATCCGGGAAGCAGGTAGTACTGCCGTTCAGGAAATTGCTTTTACACTAAGTAATGGGAAAGCATATGTAGAAGCTGCGTTAAAAAAAGGATTGGATATAAATGTATTTGGAAAACGTCTCTCCTTCTTTTTTAATGCACATAACAATTTGTTTGAAGAAGTAGCCAAGTTCAGGGCGGCAAGAAGAATGTGGGCTAAAATGATGAAAGACCTTGGTGCTACAGATCCCAAAGCCATGATGCTTCGCTTTCATGCACAAACCGGGGGAAGTACCTTGACTGCACAACAGCCACATAATAATATATCGAGAGTTGCCATTCAAACATTGGCTGCTGTACTGGGAGGCACACAGTCCTTACACACGAATGGGTATGATGAAGCCCTTAGTTTACCAACTGAAGAAGCAGCAGGCATCGCACTGCGTACACAACAGATAGTTGCTTTTGAAAGTGGAGTAGCGGATACGGCAGATCCACTGGGAGGAAGTTATTTTATAGAATCACTTACTGCCGAAGTGGAAGAAGCTGCATGGAAATTAATTGAAAAAATTAACTCAATGGGTGGCAGTGTTGTTGCCATAGAAGAAGGTTTTATACAAAATGAAATTGCAAGAAGTGCTTATGAATACCAGCGCCAGATTGAAAACGGCGAGAAGATAATTGTTGGTGTAAATAAATTTCAACAGGAAGAAGAAAATGCTATTCCGGGATTTAAAATAGATGACAGTATCCGGAATATACAATCAGAAAAACTGAAAAAGCTGAGAGAAAACCGTGACAAGCCAAAAGTGGATCAGCTGCTTCAAACATTGAATGATAAAGCCAATAGCAGTGAAAATCTTATGCCGGCAGTAATAGAAGCTGTTGAAAATAAGGTAACCCTTGGTGAAATTGCTGATGAGTTAAGAGGTGTATTTGGAGAGTATAAGTAAAAATGAGAATTTTCGAATTAAAAAATAGATTTTAAAGAAGTAGTTTCCCTTTTTTGTTTGTCATGCCGAGGCACGAGGCATCTATACAGGAATTGATATGTTTATAGATAACAGACAATATTTCGTTTATATTCTTACCAATTACAAAAAGACTGTTTTATATACAGGTGTCACCAATAATCTGGAACAAAGAATAAAGGAACATTATCTGGAAAAAGGAAATAGTAAAACATTTACCGGCAAATACAATGCATTCTATCTTTTATATTACGAATGCACCAAATACATAAATAATGCAATTGCCAGGGAAAAAGAAATTAAAGGATGGAATCGCAGGAAAAAAGAAGATTTAATAAATTCATTTAATAAGTCCTGGAAGTTTTTAAATCATGAATTGTTGGGAGAATGGCCACCAAAGGATGCTTCACATAGAAAAGATAATTGATTCTAACTTTTTTTATAAAAAAATAAGTTAATCTGTAAAAGCTAAGATTTAATCTGACAGTTGGGATTAACTTTAAAGTGACAAAACT
>CAZOOT010000088.1:0-14659 GCA_964581455.1 uncultured Chitinophaga sp.
AGCTTCAACTCTCAATTCAACCACCATGAAAAAAATATTTTACTCCTTCGCAGTTATTTTTTGTTTGCTCTTCTGCGGAGCGGCCAGTCTTCATGCAAAAGACGGATGGATCTCTTTGTTTGACGGCAAGAGCTTTGATGGCTGGAAAGTGGGGAACAATACCGCCACCTTCAGCATAGAGAACGGAGCCATTGTGGCCAATGGTCCGGTGGCACATTTGTTTTATGATGGAGATGTAAAAAATCACCAGTTTAAAAATTTTGAATTCAAAGCGGAGGTGATGACCACTCCCGGTTCCAATTCGGGTATTTATTTTCATACCGGATACCAGGAAAGAAACTGGCCGAAAAAGGGATATGAAAGATGTGAAGGGCTTTTAACTGCTCTGATTATTTTTTCTTCCTCTTTTTAAGTGCGGAGGATTGCCTGGCAACTTTCTTTTCTTCTGTTTTTAACTTACGTTCCACTTTTTTTACATCTTCGGCAGCGGGTAAATGTTCGGGCAGTACACCTCTTTCTTTCAGCATCTTGCGAACGGCGAGGTTGTTATCGACATGTTCTCTGCTGATTTGTTTCTCTCCCTTCAGGTCTTTGTCAGTTACATTGTGGCTGGTAAGTTCGGTGGCAAAATCTTTTGCTTTGATGGTAAGTGTTGGCAGAAAGTCTGCTAATGGCCGGGTGGCAGGCACGCCAAGTTTCTTTTTCATATCTGAAGTGCCTGTACCGCCAAACAAAGCCTGGTCGCCTTTGGAACGGATCATTGCAAAACCCTTATCATCAACACCCCGTTCGTATATGATGCCGGATAATTTTTTTTCGCTTTTACTCAATTTTTCCCTGGCAGAAACTCTTGCTACGTCCAGTAATCGTTTTTCAATAATTTCCTGTCGCCGGGTTTGCACTGCAAAATACGTTTGGGCAAAAGCAACTGCCGGTTTAGCCGGATCACCATTCTGTGCAATCAGGTAACAGGCATAGCGGGTAAGGGCAATATCTTCGAGTTCCCGTTTAGCGCTACTACCAACGCTAACCATTTTGCTGATATCAGCAAAATGGTCGCTTAGGTTTTCACCGGCATTCTTAGCGGATTGTTTTGCTTTATCAATTGTGTTTAAAAAATTACGCCATTGAGTATATCCAAATATTTCCTGCAATTCCCGTGCACTCCAGCATTCTATTCCTTCATAGATATAGCAGGCACTTTCAAATTTTCCAAACAGGTCAACGATCAATTCCTTTTTCATCACATAAAATTACTAAATCTTGTCCTGTATGATGTTGCAATGGAAATTTCCTCACTATGTTTTACCCAACAGCAGCAAATTGAAAATATATATGTTAGCGGATATGAATAAGAAAGAAATTATGGGAATTAACCCTTAAACAGTAGCAACAGGCTTTCCTTTTATGCTCTGATCCTCCGACCGGGTTCGTGTGTGTTGTAATTTAAATATTGAATGCCCCAAGTTCTTGTTGGTCGTCCCGCCTGTTGCGGGATAAACTCTGATCAACAAGAAAAAAACACAAATCTTTGTTTCTGCTGGTTTCTTATAAGCCCCGGTAAATAAATAGTTGACTCAATTATTTATTGTTTATAACTTTTTTAAAAAAACTACCATCCACTACCATTCACCGGCTTAGGTCATTTAAGAACTTGTGCAAAGCTTACTTTGATAGTGGCGCTGTTTTTTTGTACCTTCTTCACCATCTCCATATTTGTTGAAGACATTATACTCTTCTCTCTCAACACGGAGATAGTGCAAACAGAACGATTATTCACTTAAAATTTTAAACCATGTTAATTATTGCTCATCACAACGTAAGTAAGCCGGAAGAATTCTGGGGCGCTGCAAAAGAGATCACTAAAAACTTACCAGCTAATTTAAAGGTACATGGTGTCTATCCATCAACAGATACCAGGTCAGGCACCTGCCTCTGGGAGGCCAATAGTGTACAGGAAGTTCAGCAATTTCTTGACAAGAAAACCGGACAGCTTGCCAAAAACTTTTGCTATGAAGTAAACGTAAAAGATTCTATGGGGCTGCCAACTATTAAGCTGGCTAATGCTCTTGCTAACTAAGTATTTAATTTTTAAAATAGAAACAGGTATCATTTTTTGATACCTGTTTTTTTATTAAAGCAACAATGCATTGACAGTTACACAATACTCTCCCCCAATCAAATCTCTTTCATTTAAAAAAACTAGCTTCAACTCTCAATTCAACCACCATGAAAAAAATATTTTACTCCTTCGCAGTTGTTTTTTGTTTGCTCTTCTGCGGAGCGGCCAGTCTTCATGCCCAGGACGAATGGATCTCTTTATTTGACGGCAAGAGCCTTGATGGCTGGAAAGTGGGGAATAATGCAGCCACCTTCAGTATAGAGAACGGAGCCATTGTGGCTAATGGTCCAGTAGCCCATTTGTTTTATGATGGTGCAGTAAATAATCACCGGTTTAAAAATTTTGAATTCAAAGCCGAGATAATGACTACAGCGGGTTCCAACTCGGGTATTTATTTTCATACAGAATTCCAGGAGAGAAGCTGGCCGAAAAAAGGATATGAAGTGCAGGTGAATAATTCACAATCCGACTGGCGCAGAACGGGGAGTCTTTACGGCATTCAGGATGTAAGAGATGTTTTTGTAAAAGACAACGAGTGGTTTACCGAATACATAAAAGTGGAAGGCAAGAGAGTGATTGTAAAGATCAATGATAAAACCGTGGTGGATTATACTGAGCCCGATGACGTAAAAAGAGAAGCCGGCAATGAAGGCCGTGTTTTAACCAGCGGTACATTTGCCTTGCAGGGTCATGATCCCAACAGCAAAGTGTATTTTAAAAATATTATGGTGAAAATTTTACCGGACTGAAATACTCCATGATTTAATTGAGTCAAAATAATTTCACGCAAAGATCGCAATGAGGCAAAGGCGCAATGTTTAATCCCTTCCGGGTTACGATACTCCATTACCTGATTTCTTTTATTAATCCTTTCATTAATTTTAGGTATGGACCAGATAGAAATATACGAGACAAAAGATAAGTAAACGGAGATTGTTACAAATTTTAGAGAAGAAACAGCGTAACTAATCCAAAAACAGATGGCAGATCTTTTTAAGCCGACCAAACAAAATATTAGCCTTCATAACAATAGCTGTTTTAAGGAGAAAGAGTTAAACCGAAAAGCAGTTGTCAGGGAATCCTTGATAGTTCAGTAATTTTAGCGGAACAGTCAACATATGCAATCTAAAGGAGAAATACTTATCTATAAAACCAGGGATGGTAGCCAGGGGCTGGAAGTAAAGCTGGAACAGGATACAGTATGGCTCACTCAAAAACAAATTGCTGAACTTTTTGGTACTCTGCGACCCGCAATTACCAAACACTTGTCAAATATTTTTAAATCAGGGGAATTAACCCAAAAATCAGTTAGTTCCATTTTGGAACATACTGCCGGAGATGGTAAAAAATATAGGACTCAGTATTATAACCTGGATGCAATAATCTCAGTAGGATACAGAGTCAACTCCAAAAGTGCAACCAGGTTCAGGGTTTGGGCTACTCAGACTCTTAAAAATCATTTGGTAAAAGGATATACATTAAGAGAAAAAAGATTAGAAGAACTATCTGTAAATATGGATCAGCTAAAACAGATGGTTGACCTTATAGAAAGATCGGGAGGCAGTACAGCACTGAATATAACAGAAGCAAAAGGCCTGCTGGAAATTATTACCAACTATACACAGAGTTTTATTCTGCTCAACCAGTTTGACAGCAATAAGCTTCCTGAAAAAAAGCTGAATGAAAATATTTCTTATAAACTTGATTACAGCGAAGCATTAAATGCAATCACAGAGCTGAAGAAACAATTGATGAGAAAGAAAGAAGCGTCTGATCTGTTTGGAAAAAGAAAAGATGCAGCATTAGAAAGTGTTCTTAATTCTGTTATTCAAACTTTTGAGGGAGAATACCTGTATAAAAGCATTGAGGAGCAGGCTGCACATTTGTTGTATTTCATAATTAAAAATCACCCCTTCACCGATGGGAATAAACGTATCGGTGCTTTCTTGTTTGTCTGGTTCCTGGAAAAAAATAAACACCGCTTTAAAAAAACAGGTGAACTGAAAATAAATGATAATGCTTTGGTGGCACTTGCATTGCTTGTAGCACAAAGCAACCCTGATGATAAAGAGCTTATGATAAAACTGGTGATGAACCTGATCCGGAATTAAAGCACTTAAATTCAAATCCTCCCTCCAATATTTTTATTTATTTTCCCCTTATGAAAAGTATCTTCTTTTTTCTATTGCTGTTCAGCAGTGTCTGCTTTGCCCAGATCAATCCGCAAAATATTACCATTGCCAGGGACAAATACGGCGTACCGCACATCTTTGCTCCCACGGATGCCGAAGTAGCTTATGGTCTTGCCTGGGCACATGCCGAAGATGATTTTGAAACGATCCAACTATTAATACTGAGCGGCAAGGCAAAACTGGGAACAGGGCTTGGCAAAAAAGGCGCTGAAGCAGATTATGTGATCCAGCTGATGCGCCTGCGCCAAACGGTGGAAGAACAATGGTCAACATTGAGCCCGGATTTTTTAAAACTGGTAAATGGCTATACTCAGGGATTGAATGCCTATGCTGCTGCACATCCCAAAGAAGTGAAGAATAAAAAAGCATTTCCCTTTAATGAAAAAGACTATATCACAGCCTCGATGTTTTCCATCAGTCTTTTTTGCGGCATTGAAAGTGCCATATCACAAATACTGGGCGGCAGGGTAGCTACTATTCCGGGTTTCAATACAAATGGCTCCAATGCTTTTGCTTTTCATGGTTCCCGAACAACCACCGGCGAAACTTTTTTAGCCATCAATGCACACCAACCCCAGGAAGGGCCGGTGGCTTTTTATGAAGCACATGTACAAAGTGAAGAAGGCTGGAATATGCTGGGCGGTTTATTTCCCGGCGGTTGTCTCATTTTTCACGGCACCAATGAAAATTTGGGATGGGCACATACCGTGAACTATATGGACAAGCTGGATATTTTTCAGCTGCAGATGAGTGCAGATAAAAAAGATGACTACAGGTTCGATGATGAATGGATTGCTTTGGAAAAAAATAAAGCGAAACTGAAAATAAAAGGTATACCCATAACTATCGGTAAAAAAATTTACTGGAGTAAATATGGTGCTGCCTTAAAAACAGGTAAAGGAGTTTTTGCCATCCGCCTGCCTGCTGCGATGGATATTAAGGCTCTTGAAGAATGGTACCGTATGAGCAAGGCAAAAAACTTTACAGAGTTTTACCGGGCCCTGAGCATGACCAGCCTGCCCATGTTCAATATCATGTATGCGGATCGCTTCGATACAATTTTTTATATCAGCAACGGAAAAATGCCAAGACGCAATCCTGATCCGAAATATAACTGGCGGAGTACCGTACCGGGTAACAGTGCTGCGATACTCTGGACAGATTTTAAAAAAATAAATGAACTGCCCCAGTATATCAACCCACCATCGGGTTATTTATACAATACCAATCATTCGCCATTTATTGCAACGGATAAAAAATTTAACCTGGACAGTACAAAATTTGATAAGGCGGATAGCTGGGAAACCTATCACAATAACCGCAGCAAGCGGGTAACTGAGTTAATCAAAGAAGGAAAGATCAGCTACAATGATTTTAAAAAAATAAAATTTGATCAGCAACTGCCGCAGCAATTACAATATCCATACGGCATTGACAGCATGATGAACTTGTCTGCAAGTGATTATCCTGAACTAAAAGAAGTGATAAGTAATTTACAGACCTGGGACAGGAAAGCTACAGTTGACAGTAAAGGAGCTGCTGTATTTATCCTGGTATATGATTATATAAGTAAAAAATTAAGGGGAACGCCGGCAAGGCAATTGACAAAATCAGAATCGGTAGAAACTTTTCAGCATGTAACCAATTATATGATGCAGCATTTTGGAAAAACAGATCTTGTGCTTGGCGATATTCAAAAACTGGTAAGAGGTGATGATGCAAGACCAATGTGGGGTATACCAGATGTGCTGACAGCAGCATATACAACAACCTATAAAAACGGAATGCTGAAAGTAAATTCCGGAGATGCTTATATTTGTTTTGTCCGTTATCCTAAAGATGGAAGTCTGCCTGTTATTGAATCGGTAAATTCGTTTGGCGCTTCTATGCACCCCGGATCACCACATTATAAAGACCAGATGGAGATGTTTCTTAAACAGGAAACAAAACCCATGACATTGGATAAGCAAGAAGTGCTGAAATTGGCAGAAAGAATTTATCACCCGGAAAAATGAAATTTTGTTATTCTTTAAAAATTAATCGGTTAGGCCTTTTTTTTGAGCAAAAAAAGGAAACAATTTGATAATATTACTTTTTAAGTTTCTATCCTTTTCTTTATGATAACTTTCTAAACTATGACATTTCTACTCTTCCTGGTAATCATACTTTTTTTACTGGCCATCACCGACCTGATCGTTGGCGTAAGCAATGATGCCGTAAACTTTCTGAACTCTGCTATTGGCAGCAGGGTGGCTTCTTTCAGAACCATTATCATTATTGCTGCAGCAGGAGTCATCCTCGGTTCTGTTTTTTCCAGTGGCATTATGGAAATAGCCAGGAAGGGAATTTTCTATCCGGAGTTTTTCACACTGGATAAACTCATGTTTATATTCCTTGCGGTCATGCTTACGGATATTGTATTGCTGGATGTTTTTAATTCACTGGGGCTTCCTACATCTACTACCGTCTCTATTATTTTTGAATTACTCGGAGCGGCATTGGTTGCCGGCGTTTTATTTTCTATCGAAAAGCAGGAACCGGTTTCTGAAATGTTTAAATATATCAACTTCAACAGCGTTGCATCCATTGTTACCGGCATTTTTCTTTCCATTATTATTGCATTTACCATGGGTATTATTGTACAATATCTTTGCCGTCTGTTATTTACATTCAACTATGAACAAAAGCTTAACCACTACGGAGCCCTTTTTGCGGGGGTGGGAATTACCGTAATTATATATTTTTTACTGATTAAAGGACTAAAAGGCACCA
The DNA here is from genome assembly GCA_964581455.1 of uncultured Chitinophaga sp. Lineage (GTDB taxonomy): Bacteria > Bacteroidota > Bacteroidia > Chitinophagales > Chitinophagaceae > VBAS01. The sequence goes on from CAZOOT010000088.1 coordinate 7,087, forward strand.
CGCTGATCAGCAAAGAAAATTTGCAATGGATAAAACAAAACACGGTCATTATACTTTCTGTGATTTTTATTCTAAGCACAATTATCAGCCGGGTTTTACAAAAAGCAGCTAATGTAAATCCGCTGAAAGTGATTGTGTTTATGGGTACATTTTCACTTGCTATGGCTTTTGCGGGTAATGATCTTGTCAATTTCATTGGTGTGCCCATCACCGGTTTTCTTGCATATAAAAACTGGCAGGACAGCGGTATTGCAGCCAATGAACATTACCAGGGTTTTTTGTCCAGCAGCAATGTGATTGTTCCTAATTATATGTTGCTGATCGCCGGCCTGATTATGGCATTGACGCTCTGGTTGAGTGCCAAAGCAAAAAAAGTAACTGAAACTGAAGTGAATCTTGGTAGCCAGGGCGAAGTAGCAGAAGAAAGATTCCGGCCAAATGCAGTATCCAGAAGTGTTGTTAAATCTTCTATAGTATTGGGAAATTTTTTTTCCGTCATTCTGCCCAGCAACATGAGCCGGTATTATAACCTGAATTTTGAAAAAAGTAAAATACGCCAGGCGGCTACTATTAATGTGAGCCCTGCTTTTGACCTGGTCAGGGCTTCGGTAAATCTTATTCTTGCCAGTGCACTTATTGCATTGGCAACATCCATGAAACTTCCCCTGTCAACCACCTATGTTTCATTCATGGTAGCGATGGGAACTTCACTGGCCGATAAGGCATGGGGAAGAGAAACTGCGGTGTACCGGGTAGCCGGAGTGCTGAGTGTAATCGGGGGATGGTTTATCACTGCTTTTATTGCATTTGGATCAGCCGCTTTATTTGTATTCATCATCATCAAAGGTGGTATGACCGGTACTATTATATTAATAGGGTTAGTGGCCATTTACATCATCTTTTCTCATATTTATTTTAACAAGAAATCAAAAATTGTCAAAACAAATTCTTCCAGGTTAAAACAGTTACCGGTAGCTGACCAGGATATTTACAGTGATAATAAAAATATGGTTATTGAAGAGCTTTCAGGACTGATAAGCATTTTTAAAGATGTTCTGCAGAAAATAAATGATTATGATGGACCAGGTATGGAAAAATTGTTTAAGAAACTAAAAGAAATAGAGTCGGATGGATTCAAACAAAGGGCTCAAAGCATACGGAATATCAAAAACCTGGAAACAGCTGATCCTAAACCGGCTCAAATACTTTTATATAGTTCTGATCTGCTACAGGACTTTACCAGTTCTGCAGTAACGATGAGTGAAGAGTGCAAGCACTATATTCAAAATCTTCATCAGCAACCCGGGCAGGACTTTATCAGGTTAACCCGTGAACTGAGTGCCAGGATGGATTCATTTTTCACAATTGCGCTTACGGCGCTGAGAGAGGACAACTATGAAGACCTGGAGTATATTAAAATTGCAAGAGATGATGTCAGAGAGTTTATTAATGATCAGCTGGACAGACATATCAAAATGGTACAGATAAATAAACCCGGAACCAAGCAGGCAATTCTTGAAAGCAGCATACTGCTTCAAAGCAGGGATATGCTTGCAGTAACGCTGCGTATCATTAAAATGCACAGAAAATATCATGAAAAAAAATAAACACTGTGCCGGGTAAAATTTTATTCCTTTAGTTTTCCTGATTTATACAGGTAACGGAACAGGGCATAAACTATGAACAAGATGCCCAGTGTTATCATCAGATAAATATTGCGCTGGTATTTATCCTCTCCGGTAAGTTCGGGATAATTTAAAAACAGGATCAGTGTAATTCCGATCAGCCATATCAATTGTGTGGTATGTTCCTTTATTACCCATCGTTTCCATTTAAAAGACATACTGCAGAATGTTTTACCGAATCCTTTCAGGTTGGGCCACCAGCGGTTTACCTGCCGGCAATATTGATCAAAGCCCGGTCCGAATTTTTTCCGGAGAAAATCTTCTTCTGCAATAACAATTGCCTGGTAGATAAATAAAAAAACCGGGATGACAATGAAAACATATACCAGCGAATTGGCAAGTATGCCAATTCCCAACAGCATCAGGATATTTCCGATATATAAAGGGTTGCGGCAATGATTGAAAATGCCTTCGGTGACTAAATTATCTGCAAAAGGTTTTCCCTGTTTTCCGCCCCTGATGATATATGCAAGCCCGATGGTTAATCCCCGCACCAGTTGTCCGGAACAGGTTATAATTAAACCAATGCCAATGGGCCATATAAAATAAGTATTGCCAAATTGTTTTTCAGAAAAAAGAGGCCAGCTGGGTATAAACAAGGCTGCGTAGAATAAAATAAAAATCCAGTTTCGGTACTTAAAGAAAAAATTTCCAATCCTGATCATATCTGTTTTTTAAGGGCGACAAGACCAGTGAAATTATACCATTTGAAAAACACTTCGCAATGTGCAAATCCCTTGTCCCGGAGCAGGTTAATGTTTTCTCCCATTTTATAGGGCACCAATACATTTTCAAGGGCTTCTCTTTTTTGTGAAATTTCCATCTCGCTGTAGTGATTGCGTCGTTTGTAATTATAGTAGTATTTAATAAAGTCGCGGTTAAAATCACTTTCCTCTGCAAGTATCTTTTCTACCAGTATCAAAACACCTCCTGGCACCAAGCCATCATAAATATTTTTTATTAATTGTTCCCTGTAGATGGGTCGCACAAACTGAAGTGTTAGACACAAAACTACTACTGATGCATTTTCAACTATTACCCCTTTTCCGATATCAGCACATTTCAATTCATAGTTGCGTGAAAATCCCAGTTCTATAAATTTGGATTTGCATTTATCAAGCATATCCTGCGAGTCATCAATTCCGATAAACCGGATATTCTTATCAACAGTAGCATCCATATTTATCATGGTAGTTCCGGTAGAACAACCAAGGTCATAGATATCTGTGTTTTCCTTTGCATGATCCGCGGCTATTTCAGCTACCATTCGCTGAATCTCTTCATAATAAGGAACCGAACGGTTTACCATATCATCAAAGACTTTGGCAACTTTTTCCCCGAATTTAAAATCGCTGGCTTTTTTTATTTCATCCCTGAACACTTTATCCTTTGACATGTCTGAATTTGATTTTACAAAATACTACTTTTTAGGAAATCATTGTACCGAAGGAAAAGGGCAATGGAAAGAAATAAAAAAGTATCTCTCTGTGAAAAATGCTGATTTATTTATTTATTTTCTGAGGGAACGGTTTGTTCAATACCTGCAATGGTTTTAACCTGATAATTCTCAATGTATGAAGCAGTAGCATAATTAAATATGTCAGGTCAAATTCAAACCATTTGCGGGCAAAATTGGCATTCTCTTTTTGTTTGTGGTGGTTATTTTGAAATAATTCCCCCATCAGCAATACTCCCCAGGGAGTTGTGTTTTTTGAATGATCTCCGTTCTTATAATTACTATAACCAAGCTTGTGGCCAAACCAATTTACAATAGCCCCCTGGATTGGTCCCATCAGAAAATGAATGGGTAATAAAAGAAACCACCAGAGACTGGGTGTAAAAAATATATAAAAACTTATATATCCGGCGATAAATGCTGCACGGGTAATAACGTTATGTCCGAACTTATCAAGTTTATCCCATACCGGCAGGTATTCTTTTGTAAACTGCGGATCGGGAATTTTTTTGCCTGAAACAAACCCGGTAAATATTCTGGAAGTATGCATCATCATCTGGTAGATATCTTTAAAAAAATGCGGGGAATGAGGATCCTTCTCAGTATCACTATATTCATGATGCATACGGTGCATAACAGCATAGGCCCGCGGAATTAAAAATGAAGAGCCTTGTACAAACCAGGTTAAAAAATAAAATATCTTTTCCCAATATTTATTGGCAGTATACATCTGGTGAGATGCATAACGATGCAGGAAGAAAGAATGAAAGAAAAGGGATAAAAACCAATGCAACAGAAAGAATAATATAATGGCTGTCATAATTGTAAAGTAAAGATTGCAAAGAAAAGGCATTAAAACTACTCTGCGTGCCGGGCTTAAACTATTCTTTCCTTTTTAATTGCTTTCTGATATTCATTTAATAAATAAATATTTTACAATCACTGTGCTGCAACTCTTTACATGTTTGAAAACCCTTATTTTTTTCTTGTGATTAAAACAATTTCATACGAACAACTGTGCCGGTTTAAAGAAAATCTATCTGTTTTCTTTACATAATTTACTTTTAACTTGCCTGAAAAAAATAATGCGGATTCTATTACTCTTTATTGCTTTTCTTTTTTTACAGGTTGATTTATCCGGACAGTCAAAAAAAAATTCATCTCTTAATATCCGCATTGGTGTTATGCAACCTGGAAAACTAAATGCAATAACAGATGTGCCGGGAGTAAAAGTGGGGCATGCTACATTAATAAAAGGAGATTCAGTCCGTACCGGCGTCACAGCTATTCTTCCACACACAGGAAATCTTTTTCAGCAAAAAGTTCCTGCTGCCATATACCTGGCCAATGCATTTGGAAAACTGGCGGGTTATACACAGGTGAAAGAGCTGGGCAATATTGAGTCACCCATTATTCTAACCAATACATTAAATGTAGCAACCGGAATTAATGCAGTGGTTAATTATACACTTATACAGAAGGGAAATGAAAATGTGCAATCAGTAAATGCAATAGTGGGAGAAACCAATGATGGCTTTTTGAATGACATACGTGGCAGACATGTTAAAGAAGCGGATGTACTCAATGCAATAAATAATGCACAAGACGGATCCGTTGCAGAAGGAAATGTGGGAGCTGGTACAGGAACCGTTTGTTTTGGCTTTAAAGGAGGTATTGGCACTGCATCCCGTGTGCTGCCAAAAAAACTTGGCGGATATACGGTAGGCGTATTGGTGCAAACAAATTTCGGCGGCGTACTCAATATTGACGGAGTGCCGGTCGGTGAAGAGTTGAATAAATATTATCTCCGTGATCAGTTAAATGAAAATCCTGATGGTAGTTGCATGATCGTAGTAGCCACCAATGCGCCGCTGGATGCCCGTAACCTGGAGCGATTGGCGAAAAGAGCTTTTATGGGTTTGGCTAAAACCGGTGGCATTGCCAGCAATGGCAGCGGCGATTATGTGATTGCTTTTTCTACAGACAGTTCATTAAGGATTTTACATAATACTCCTGATATTATTCAGCAAAACATTTTGAGTAACGATGCCATGTCTCCATTATTCATGGCTGCCATTGAAGCAACGGAAGAGGCTATTATCAATTCTCTGTTTGCCGCAGAAACAATGAAGGGGAAAAACGGAAGAACTATAGAGTCCTTACCTTTAGAAAAAGTAAAAGAGCTGTTTATTAAATATAACCGCATTAAAAATTAATATGGCTGTTTATCTGAATGATCGTTTTTTAGAGAACGAAGAAGCCCTGCTTCATGTATCTGATCTTTCCATGCAAAGAGGATTTGCAGTTTTTGATTTTTTCAGAACTATGAATGGCGTTCCTTTATTTATGCCTGATCATCTTGATCGTTTTTATACGTCTGCCAAAGCCATGCATTTGCCAGTTAAACAAAATAAAGAAGAGTTGTCTGCCATTTTAACTGAGTTGATAAAAAGATCGGGTATTCAGCAGGCAGGGGTAAGAATAATGCTTACCGGTGGTTATTCGCCGGATAGTTACCAGCCTGCTGAACCTAATTTGCTGATCACCTGTAATCCTGTAAACGTTTTAACTGATAAAGAATTTGAAAAGGGCATTGCCATTATTACTTACGGGCACCAGCGGGAAATGCCACATATAAAAAGTATCAATTACCAGATGGCGGTATACCTACAGCCTTTACTTAAAGAAAAAAAAGCCGGTGATGTGTTGTATTTTAAAAATAATATCATTACCGAATTTCCGAGAAGCAATATTTTTATTGTAACTGAAGAAAACATTTTGGCCACTCCGGGACACAATGTACTCCACGGTATTACACGCAAAAATGTTTTAGTACTTGCAAAAGATATGATGCAGGTGGAAGAAAGTGATATTACACTGGATGAATTGCTTGCTGCAAAAGAAATTTTTTTAACCAGCACCACTAAAAAAATACTCCCGGTAGTAAAAGTGAACGGAGAAATCATCGGCGATGGAAGGCCGGGTAAATTCACTGCTGATTTATATAAAAAATTTCTGGAGATGGAAAATTCGATCTCCCAAAAAGAAATTAAGAAATAATAATCCGTATTATATCAAAGTTGTTGGTTGTTTTTTACCTGGTCAATTTATAAATAACCAATGCGGCTCTTTTGATGAGTTTGGGAAATTCGTTCAGGTTAATGGTTTCACCCGGTGCATGGGCACCCCTGCCTGAAACACCCAGTCCGTCAAGACAATCGAGGTAGTCAGCCACATAGGAAATATCACCGGCGCCTCTTGATCCCGGATCGCCGGCCTTTACTTCACCATAATCTAATTTGAGACTGGCCTCATTTACAATTTTCACCAATGCCTGGTTGCCTGCAGTAGGAGGCATGGATGGGATGCCATCTTTAAAACTGATTGTTGCTTTAGCTCCCGGAAGATTTTTTGAAACGATCTGACGCATCGCCTCTCTTGATTTTTCTTTTTGAGCTTCTGAAAGAAAGCGGAGATCGCCGATCACTACTGTTTTGGGAGAAATAATATTTGTTTTACCCGAAACTTCTCCTTTTTGTTCTGCTATATTATAAATTACTTCGGAACCGCCGATAAATAATCCGGGATTGAATGTGAGATATTGTTCTTTACCCAGGTTTTCCCTGAACTCATTGATGATTCTTGCTGCTTCATATATTGAACCGTATCCTGCTGTGCCAAATACACCCGATGAATGTGCCTGTCTTCCTTCTACTTCCAGCCTCCATTCACTTGCTCCGCGACGAGCCGTTGCTACTGTGTTTAATCCGGCAGCTCCTTCAAATCCCAAAGCAATATCATGCTGTTTTGCTCTTTCAATAAAATCGCCCCGGCTAATGCTTCTCGGATGACCTGCATTTTCTTCGTCACCTGTCAGGTAAACGGTGATAGAAACATCATCCAGCAATCCTTGCTTATGCAAAGCTTTCAAAGCAGCAATTATCAAAACATCGCCTCCTTTCATGTCATTGATGCCCTGGCCAGTTGCTGTGCTGTCATTCAGCATGGTAAAAGGATTTGCCGGCATATCGGGTTCAAAAACAGTATCGAGATGGCCGATGAAAAAAAGTTTTTTTCCTTTTTTTCCTTTTCGTGTTGCTACCAGGTGTCCGGCCCGCTTTAATGAATTCGGCAGGGAGATCCATTCTGTTGAAAAACCCAGTGCTGCTAATTCTTTTGCATATAAATCACCTACTTTTTTTATTCCCTCAATATTATAGGTGCCGCTGTTAATATTCACAGATTCTTTTAACAGCTGAATGGTGACAGGCATATCTGCTTCTATATTTTTCAGTACCTGTTGTTCAGCACTGCTTAAAGTTTGTGAATCTCCATTAATAACAATTAATAAAAACGATACAAAACCAAATAATTTTTTCATTCTTATTTATTTTAAAAACAGGAAGTTAATTATTTGTGGGCTTATTAAAGA
>CAZOOT010000089.1:0-14540 GCA_964581455.1 uncultured Chitinophaga sp.
ACCCGAAAGCTGCCCCTGCCGTTGAATTAAAACCTTGAGTTTTAACGCTTGTTAACTATTATCTTTTCATTGGTCTGCTCGCCGGTTTCCCGGTTATTTATTAAAACCGTATAGAAACCTGCATTCAGATTTTCCATCTGAATATTATTATTGCTGGTTCCTTTCCACTGTTTCACCGTACGGCCATTCATGTCGATTAGGGTAACATCTCTTGTTACATTTCCATCTTCAAATACAATATTCACTTTGCCATTGTTGCTTGGATTGGGATAAAGGATGGTTTTACCCGTTTGTCCTTCTCCGCGGATGGAACGTATCATACTATAAGATGATTTGCCGTCCATATCCACTTGCAGTATGCGGTATTGAGAAATACCTTTTGTAGTATTAATATCTGTAAACTCGTAATTCAAAGGGGTAGTACTGCTGCCATTAGCGCTTCTGGATGATACAAAAGCAACAGACTCCCAATTGCCGGAGCCAATAAAACGCTGTACATCAAAACCTCGGTTATTCTGTTCGCTGGCAGTTTCCCATTTTAAAATGACATTATTTTTATTCCTTGTTGCATTAAAAGATGCAAAAGTAACGGGCAATGGTGCACCACCAACAGACCTTTCAGTAGGGCCACAGGCAGAGCCTCCGCAATCAGTACCACCAGTAAATGGTGTTAATAGAATTTCTATATCAGCCAAGAGAGAACAAGGTACATTGGTGTAAGTTTTAAAATAAAGTACATCTTTTGGGGTAGTAGCATCCATACACTGATCAACAAGGGTTGTTGTTCCGCATTTTATTAAAATTCTGATACCTTTTGCACCGGCAGTCGGATTATAATAATTAAAAGTAATATCCCACAAACCGGCACCTGCTGGAGATACTATTAAACTGTTTGTACAAATCTTTGGACATGAAGTAGGTCCAACCGGGTTAATTGTACAGGGACCAGGGCTTGTTACAACTCCAGTTGAAGTAGTAAATCCGGTCATGGGATACGTTTGTGCATAAGAAAATAATGCTGTTCCAATTAAGGAAATAGAAAGTAAAATTTTTTTCATTGCTTCAAGGTTTTAAGTCCGTCAAAGACGGACCGATTTAAAAATATTTTGACAATTCCGAATTGTCACCCCAACGGCTAAATTCTGGAGTAACGCATATGATGATTTAATACATCCACTTTAATAGTGGTGATTCACCCGGAGGATTGGAAATATGGCATTCGGATAGGAAGGACTTCTTTAAGAAGTAATCACAGGGGGATTGGGTCTTGATTGATCAAAACGGATAATAAATAGTCCTGTAAGCATGTAATATAAAATGCCTTGAAAGCAAGTTATATTGCTATGACTTTTGAGTTCAGTTTAATTTGGATTTCACCCAACGGCTTTTTGAATAGTAGATATTAGAAAGAGGAGGATTGATTTATATCAACCAGATTACAAAAGTAATATTCAATACCGGATTATGCAAGGGAATTGCAATAAAATTATTGAATTCTTTCCTGAACCCATTTATATGCAATTTGAAATTGTTCTTCTTCTGTTAAAATGGTATTATCTAAAATAATTGCATCTTTTGCCTGCCTGAGCGGTGAAACTTCTCTGGTACTATCAATATAATCTCTCATCTCCAGGTTTTTCTTCACTTCTTCTATGGTTATATTCGGATTTTTATGCACCAATTCTTTATATCGCCTTTCCGCTCTTACGGCATTATCTGCTGTCATAAAAATTTTAAGTTCTGCATCCGGAAATACTACGGTGCCGATATCTCTTCCATCCATCACAATCTCTTTGTTTTTCCCCATGATCTGTTGCTGCAATACCGCAAACTCCCGAACCTCCTTTATGGCTGCCACATCACTTACTTTTTCAGCCACCTGCATTTCCCTGATCAGGTGTTCAACATTTTCTCCATTCAAGTAAATATCTGACTGCCCGCTATTTTCATTAAAAATAAATTCAAGGCTGATCTCATTCAATGCTTTCTTAACTTCATTAATATCCAATCCATTCACCTGGTTCCTGATAAAATACAAAGTAATAGCCCGGTACATAGCTCCGCTATCAACATATAAATACCCAAGTTTTTTCGCCAGTCGTTTTGCTAATGTGCTTTTCCCGCAACTGCTCCACCCATCTAAAGTGATGACTATTTTTTTTGACATGCGGCAAATTTAATTTAATGAATCAATAAGTTGCAAACTCATATTTGAAAGTTCTGATTTCTGATTCTGAAGATCTGATCAACTCTGAAATTTTAAAATGTGTAGTTACAGAATTGCCTAACCAACACAATCAAAACAAAACATTACTTTTGCTGGCTTTCTTCATAGACAAAAACTCAAACAGTTGTTTGTTTTAGAAACAGCAATTTCAAGATTAAAATTTTATGCATAGTAAAGTAAAAAAGATAGGCGTTCTTACATCAGGTGGCGATGCACCGGGAATGAATGCGGCCATCAGGGCGGTTGTAAGAACAGGATTGTATCATGGACTTGAAGTTTTTGGTATCATGCGGGGTTACCAGGGATTGATAGAAGATGATATTTTTAAAATGGAAACAAGATCAGTAGCCAACATCATTCAACGTGGTGGTACAATTTTGAAAACAGCCCGCTGTAAGGAATTCTTTGAATATGAAGGCAGGAAAAAGGCCTTTGAAAATTTAAGAAACAGGGAGATCGAAGGACTGGTAATCATAGGCGGAGATGGTTCCTTCCGCGGTGCAGCAAAATTCAGCCAGGAATTTGACTTGCCTTGTATTGGTTTGGCTGGTACAATAGATAAAGATATCATGGGAACAGATTTTACAATAGGTTTTGACACGGCAGTGAATACAGCAGTTGAAGCCATCGATAAAGTGAGAGATACCATGGATGCCCATGACCGGATCTTTATCATAGAAGTAATGGGTCGTGATGCCGGATATATTGCATTACACAGCGGCATTGCTACAGGTGCTGAAAATATTCTGATCCCTGAAAGAAAAACAGATATCAATGCAATCGTTACTTCTTTGCTTGAAAAAGAAAGAAGAAAAAAATTGGTGAACCTGATCGTAGTGGCAGAAGGTGATGAATTTGGAGGTGCAGAAGAAGTTCAAAAAGTTTTAAAGGATAAATTGCCCCATGCAGAAATAAGAATCTGCATTCTAGGACATATACAGCGTGGAGGCTCTCCTACCTGTATTGACCGCCTGATCGCCAGCCGGATGGGATTTCATGCTGTAGAATGCCTGATGGAAGGAAGAAATAATGTATTTGTAGGTATTCAAAATAATAAAATGAATTACCTGCCACTTGAAAGTGCAGTAAAAAGCAGGGGAAAGATCAGCGATGAGTGGTTGCGGATTGTAAAGATATTAGCCAGCTAATTTCCTATAAAAGAAATTATTTTTATCACTGATAATTAAATAATAAATAAAAATCAGAAATCTCATAAAGAACATGTCAAAAAATCTAGATAAATATTACCACAAACAAATGAACAAGGAAGTGGCCTTGTCTCATAGCAATCATCGTACAAAAATAGTGGCAACTGTAGGGCCTTCCTGTGATACTTATGAAAAATTACTGGAATTGGTTCAGGCAGGTGTCAATGTTTTCCGCCTTAATTTTTCACACGGCGACCATGAGAATAAGACAAAAATCATTGAGCATATACGGTTAATTAATAAAAACGAACCTTTTAATATTGCAATAATCGGTGACCTGCAAGGCCCAAAACTCCGGGTGGGAGAAATAGAAAACGGATCAATTGAAATTCAGGAAGGCGATATCCTCACATTTACAAACGAAAAAGTTATTGGTACCAAAGAGAAAATTTATGTTTCCTATCCAAACCTTCACAATGATGTACATGTTGGCAATATCATTATGATTGATGATGGTAAACTGGAAGTAAAAGTAACCGGCATTGAAAAAAATAATGATGTAAAAGTAAAAGTTATCCTGGGTGGCACACTTTCTTCCAAAAAAGGAATCAACTTACCTGATACCAAGATCTCTCTTCCGGCACTTACAGCAAAAGATCTGGAGGATCTTGACTTCATCATTAAGCAAAAACTGGATTGGGTGGCTTTATCATTTGTAAGAAGTGTAAAAGATATAATTATACTCAGAAACAAGCTGGATGAAAGTGACAGCAAGACAAAGATCATTGCCAAAATAGAAAAACCGGAAGCCGTAGAAAATATCAGGGATATCATTATTGAATCGGATGGCATCATGGTCGCCAGAGGGGATCTTGGTGTTGAGTTGCCGGTTGAAAAAGTTCCTTTGATCCAGAAACAAATTATCCGAAAATGTCTGCACAGGGCAAAACCGGTGATTGTGGCCACACAGATGATGGAAAGCATGATTGAAAGAACTAAACCCAACAGAAGCGAAATTACTGATGTGGCCAATGCTGTGCTGGAAGGTGCAGATGCCGTGATGCTTAGCGGAGAAACTGCAGCTGGTGCTCATCCCACCCTGGTTGTAACCACCATGAAAAAGATTATTGAAGAAGTGGAAAAAACAGATTATAACTATGACCTGGAAGATCAATTGGCGCCACAATCACATTCACCATCTTTTTTAAGCGATGCAATTTGTTACAACGCCTGCAAACTCGCAAAAGATACTTCAGCCCGTGCATTGATCGGGATGACACAAAGCGGATATACGGGTTTTATGTTGAGCAGTTACCGGCCAAGAGCACCTTTATTTGTTTTTACAAAAGTAAAAAGCCTGGTAAATCAATTAAGCCTGAGTTGGGGAGTAAGGGCAATTTTCTACGATGAGGAAGAAAGTTTTGATTCTATTATTTTTGATCAAATCAATATTTTAAAAGAAAGAGGATTCCTTAATACCGGAGATCTGGTAGTGAGTACCGGCAGTACCCCGGTACATTTGCATCTGCCTACCAACTCCATGAAGATTACCAAAGTTGACTAAAATAATAAAGCTGTATAGTTTAAAGTTACATATCAAATTGACGCATCTTCGGTTTGTATCAGCCCCCAACCCCTAAAGGGGAGCATCAACAATAAAGTTTGTTATTCCCCTTCAGGGGATAGGGGCAAAAGCGACAATTTGAAATGCACCCTGGTCTTACATTTATACAGCTTTATATTTTCATTTTTCTTATCGCCACATTACAAGAATTGTTGCAGCAATAACATGTCCCAAAACATGATACCCGTTATTGATAAAATAAAGACTTAAAGGTTTATTTTCATAAACATAATTGATGCTTACCGCAGCAGATGAAATAAACACTCCGGTTAATAATCCCAATTTTATACCATAAATTAATTGGCTGTCAAAATTTACGATCCGTATAATAATAGCAAGCCCGATAGTAGTAATCAACATTAACAAAAAAGATCCGGTCATCATTTTCCCCATCCCTTTTTTTAAATCCGGATCTTTCACATCCAGCTTCACCAATACAGCCCATTTGCTTCCAAATAAAATTTTAGAATACCATATGGCACCCAGCATAAAATAAGCAAGTGTAGCCACCAATACTGCCAGCCAGTTGATGTGCGAAAAAATTTCTGTGATCATAAATAGTTAGTTTTGGCCGAAGGAATACTTCGGAGGTTTTAATTGAAAGAAAAGCTAATCCGAAAGATTGATATTGCAAAATTTGTAATGTCAAAGGGAGGCTGTCACTTCCTTTTGACATTAGATTTATTTACATTTTTTTTATTCTGATATTTCTGTACCAAACATTATCTCCATGATCCTGCAAACAGATCCTGCCTTTTTTAAAAGTGCCAAAGCCTGGCCATTGTTTAAATTTACTGGCTGCTACCATCCTGGTCCATGATTCATCCCAAAGCTGGGTAGACACTACATTTTCTCCATTCAACCAGAAATCTAATTTTCCATTTACACATTTTATTTCCACCTGGTTCCATTCCAACGCAGGCTTTACAGTTTCCTTGCTGCAACTGATGAGATCATAAAGATCTCCTGCACGATGTTTAATGATCTTTGCATCCGGATGTCCATTATTATCCAAGACCTGCATTTCAGGTCCGGTTTCATATGATTTTTTATAAATGGCTGTGTCCTCATTTACATAAAACATAATTCCGCTGTTTCCGTTGGTATCAATTTTCCATTCAAGTTTCAAATGAAAATTTTCAAATTCTTCATCTGTAACTATATCTCCGCCGCCAATTATTTTCCCGTTTTCTTTTTTGGATGCATCCAAATGAAGTATTCCGTCTGCAGCTTTCCAGGCTGATCCATCGGAGCTGGCTGCATATACATGCCAGCCTTTGGCAGAGGCCCCGTCAAATAACAATTGGAATCCTTCATTTTTCTCTTCTTCACTTAGCATAGCTGAATTTAATGATGATTGATCTTTTAATTCATCTTCCATTTTTTTTTCAGAACCATTATTGCAGGCAAATAATGAGGCAATCAATACAAAGCCGGTTAATTTATTCATGCAGAATTATTTTTTTAATAACAATACATACTTAGCAACAGCTTCTGCCTCTTCCTGCGTAAAAGATGGATGAGGAGCCATTGGAATTTCACCCCATACACCACTGCCACCAACTATAATTTTATGTGCAAGGTATTTTACTGCAGTATCTTGCCCTGCATATTTATTGGCTACTTCTCTCCAGGCTGGTCCGATATTCTTTTCATCAATCAAATGGCAACTAAAGCAATCACTTTTCGAAGCAATCTCTAATCCCTTTTGGTAATCGGGATTATCACTTAAATCTTCTGTTTTAGCCGGTGTGGCTTCAGTTTCAGTTTTTTTATCACCGCTACTGCTGCAACCAGCCAGTAATGCTAAAAATGAAAGCACAATAAAATTTTTTTTCACGATTTTATTTTTAAAAGTTAGTAAAGCATAAAGTTATTTAATCTAATCCTAATATTCTCCGGTTTGATATTACATCAGATTCCTGGCCGGCAAAATCATCAAAAGCCTTTTCTGTAACGCGGATAATATGATTCCGTATAAATTCAGCTCCTTCTTTTGCACCATCTTCAGGATGTTTAAGGCAACACTCCCACTCCATCACTGCCCAGCCTGTATAATCATACTGGGTCAGTTTGCTGAAAATGGTTTTAAAATCCACTTGCCCATCGCCGGGTGAACGATAGCGTCCGGCACGATTCAGCCAGCTTTGATAGCCGCCAAATGTCCCCTGCCTTCCGGTTGGATTAAATTCAGAATCCTTGACATGAAAAGCCTTAATCCTTTCGTGATAAAGATCGATATACTCTATATAATTCAATTGCTGCAAAACAAAATGTGAAGGATCATATAGTAAACATGCTCTCGGATGATTATTTACTTTTTCTAAAAACATTTCATAAGTAATGCCATCAAAGAGATCTTCGCCGGGATGAATTTCATAACAGACATCCACACCACATTCATCATATACATTTAAAATAGGAATCCATCTTTTAGCCAATTCTTTAAATCCCTCATCAACCAATCCTTCCGGCCGCTGTGGCCAGGGATGAAATGTATGCCATAATAACGAACCGCTAAATGTAGCATGTGCATTCAATCCCAAATTCTGAGAAGCTTTTGCCGCATATTTTACCTGTTGAATGGCCCATTCCATTCTTGCTTTTGGATTTTTCTTTACTGCATCCGGAGCAAAAGCATCAAACAAATCATCATAGGCAGGATGTACCGCTACCAACTGTCCCTGTAAATGGGTGGATAATTCAGAAATTTCCAAACCACAGGCATCGATCATACCTTTCAATTCGTCAGCATAGGTTTTACTTTCAGCAGCTTTTTGCAGATCAATACACCTGGAATCCCATGTTGGAATCTGAACACCAACAAAACCGAGACTGCTTGCCCATTGGCAAATTGTTTTCATGTCATTGAATGGGGCTTTGTCACCCATAAATTGTGCAAGAAAAATTGCTGGTCCTTTAATAGTATTCATTTAATATTTTAGATTTAATATTGAATATTTCGAGTAGATAGAAATGAAAATTGAGCATTTATCTTATACTATAAATTCCATCCATTTCTCATTCGACTTTCCTGAAGCAACTACATTCTCAATAAATGCCATTCCACGAATACCTTCTTCTGTTCCGGGAAAATCCAACCATTCTTCTTTTGGTTGCTCACCATTCATTTTGGCACGAACCGTTAATACAAAATTGTGATAAAGATTTGCAAATGCCTCCAGGTATCCTTCGGGGTGTCCTGCCGGAGTTCTGGAATTATGTTTTGCAAATGAATTCGCATACCCTGTACCTGCTCTGTAAATTTCAGCTGGCTTATCCAGCCATTTTACCAAAAGCGTATTGGCGTCTTCCTGTTTCCATTCCAGTCCACCTTTTTCTCCATACACCCTTATCTTAATATTATTTTCTTCACCAGCAGCAATTTGTGTGGCCATTAAAACACCAGATGCCCCATTATCAAATTTTAAAAAAACTGCGCCGTCATCATCCAGCATTCTGCCTTCTACTAAAATATTTAAATCTGCACAAAGTTTGGTCACTTTTAACCCGGTAACATATTCTGCCATATTAAAAGCATGGGTGCCAATATCACCCATGGCACCGGCAATCCCGCTTCGTTTGGGATCAGTTCTCCAGGCTGCTTGTGCATTTCCTTCACTTTCTTTTAGCGTACTTAACCAGCCTTGCGGATATTCCACATAAACTTTTCTGATTTTTCCCAACAAACCGTTTTTTATCATCTGTTTTGCCTGCTTCACCATGGGATAGCCTGTATAAGTATGGGTAAGTAAGAGAGTCATTCCGGTTTCATTTACTTTTTGTTGTAACAGTTTTGCCTGTTCCAGTGAAAATGTAATTGGTTTTTCTATAGCGACATGAAACCCTTTTTCCAGTGCCATCATTGCCGGATCAAAATGAACAAAATTCGGAGTTACAATACTTACAAAATCAATTCGTTTATCAGCAGGCATTGCCGCTTCTTTCTCCAGCATAATTTTATAATCAGTATAGATTCTTTCTTTATCAAGAAAAAGATCCTCCCCCGATTCAATTGCGATATCCGGATTTATACTTAATGCGCCAGCAACAATTTCCACCTGGCCATCCATATTGAATGCTAACCGGTGAACTGCGCCGATAAATGCATCTTTGCCGCCACCGATCATTCCCATTCTTAATTTTCTTTTCATGCTATCAAACGTTTGGAGTTTGGTTAATTAAATTAAAACAATTTACTTTAAAATATTGTGTGACTAAAAATAGTACATTTAGATTTCTCAAATAACAAAAAAGTTCATCTTCAATCAAAACTAACTTTATGCAAGCCGTAAACAAGAACCAACTTTTTCTTGCGAGTAGAATCGCATTAATAGTAACAGCGATAACATTTGCTTACCGGGCAGCTTTGGAAGGAACCTGGGGAGCAGAATTTAACCTGACTAAAGAACAATTAGGATGGATCTTCGGTCCCGCATTCTGGGGATTTACACTCGCCATGATCTTCGGCGGACCACTTTGTGATATAATAGGAATGAAAAAATTGCTGGGCCTGGCATTCCTCGGGCATTTATCCGGAATCATTTGTTATCTCGTTGCCAAAGATGCTACTATGTTATTTATCGGAACAGTTTGTATTGGAATTGGAAACGGAATGGTGGAAGCAGCCTGTAACCCATTGGTCGTAACGCTTTACCCGGAGAATAAAACAACCATGCTGAATAAATTTCATGTTTGGTTTCCGGGAGGCATTGTAATTGGCGGATTGGTTTCCTATTTGTTATTAGAACAACTGCAAATGGATTGGAGATTTATGGTGGGCTTGCTGATCATACCTGCGTTGATTTATGGCTATTTGTTTTGGAAACTTGATATGCCAAAAACTGAAAGAGTACAACAGGGTATCAGCACAAAAACAATGTTTGCAAGTTGTTTGCAGCCTCTTTACCTGATTATGATAGTTTGTATGTTTTTGACAGCAGCTACTGAATTGGGAACTGGTACCTGGATCAGCGCCTTATTAAGCGGGGCTGGTGTTTCTGGAATTCTAATCCTTGTATTTATCAATGGTATTATGGCGATAGGGCGTTCTTTCGCAGGACCCATTGTTCATAAATTAAATCCAAATGGCATGCTTATTTTTTCAGCTTTATTTGCGGCTATCGGGTTATACCTCTTAAGTATATCCAATGGTTATGCTGCTTTCGGAGCAGCGGCTGTTTTTGCGGCAGGCATTTGTTTCTTTTGGCCTACCATGCTTGGATTTGTTTCGGAATATCTGCCAAAAACCGGAGCATTGGGTTTGTCTTTAATGGGTGGAGCAGGCATGTTTTCAGTTTCACTGGTACTTCCGGTAATGGGAGGCTGGTTTGACAAAGCCAAAGATTCAGCAATCGCAGCCGGTAATGATGTTGCCCTGGCTGAAGCAGCAGCCGGAACGGATACGCTTTTAAAAGTTGCTATCATGCCGGCAATATTATTTGTGATTTTTATACTTATTTATATTGTCAGGAAAAGCAAATCATCAAAGTAATAAGCTGTTTACTTTTTAAAGTATGAAACTGTTTACCAGGTTACAACTTTCCTTCATGATGTTTCTCCAGTTTTTTATCTGGGGAGGATGGTTTGTCACAATGAATAGTTTTTTGGTCAGCATCAATGCCAGTCCTTCAGAAATTGGTTTGGCTTATGGCACACAGGCATTGGGTGCTATTGTAGCTCCATTTATCATTGGATTAATAGCTGACAGGTTTTTTTCTGCACAAAATATTTTAGGATTTATTCATTTAACAGGTGCTGGCATCATGTTCTATCTTTCTTTAAGAACAGATTTCAGTTCTTTTTATCCGGCAGTATTAATATATATGATATTGTATATGCCCACACTGGCACTGGTGAATGCAGTTGCTTTTAAACAAATGAATAATCCTGAAAAAGAATTTTCTTTTGTTCGGGTCTGGGGAACGATAGGCTGGATTGCTGCCGGACTGGTGATTGGATGGACCGCCTGGAAAGGCCAGGAACTATCCAATACTTTTATATTGACAGGTATGGTTTCAGGAATATTAGGTTTTTTTAGTTTTTTTCTGCCTTCTACTCCCCCTCCTAAAAAAGGAACTCCTGCTACATTAAGTGAGATACTCGGATTGGATGCATTAAAACTTTTAAAGGATAAAAATTTTGCAATTTTCTTTTTATGTTCTGTTCTTATTTGTATTCCCCTTGCTTTTTATTATCAGAATGCTGAAAATTTTGTAAAAAGTGTATTGAATATAAATAATGCTGCAGGACAAATGAGCATGGGGCAAATGTCTGAAATGATCTTCATGTTCCTGATGCCTTTCTTTTTTATCCGGCTGGGTGTGAAGAAAATGTTGCTATTGGGAATGCTGGCATGGGTGCTGCGTTATTTATTATTTGGTTTTGGAAATGCTGATGCCAATGTATGGATGATTTATGGAGGAATATTATTGCATGGAATTTGTTATGATTTCTTTTTTGTAACCGGGCAGATCTATACTGATCAGCGGGCCGGAGATAAGATCAGGTCATCGGCACAAGGTATGATCACCCTCGCAACATATGGTGTAGGTATGTTGATCGGTTTTTGGATAGCCGGATGGATTGCAGAAAACAATACCATTGAAAATGGATTCAACTGGAAAAATATATGGTTAATCCCATCAGGTATTGCAGCAGCGGTAATGATTTTATTCCTGCTGACTTTTAAAGACAAAAAAATATCCTGAACTAAAAACCATTTTTTCTAAGTAATTTTAGAATTCCTGCAAATGAAAAAAACAAATAGAAGAGAAGCCCTTAAAAAAATTGCCACAGGTTCAATGGCAATGGCAGCATCCCCGCTGTTTAGTACATATAGTAAGTCCGGAGAAAATAGCAAAATTTATAAGCTGAAAGGAAATATCAATCATTCAATATGTCAATGGACATTTAATCACCTGTCATTGGATGAATTGTGTGTGGAAGCAAAAAAAATAGGACTGGGTGCCATCGATCTTATTGCTCCAAAAGACTGGCCAACTTTAAAAAAGCACGGACTTTATTGTTCTATGTGTTATACTGCCGGAAAGATCAGTTTGACTGAAGGCTGGAACAACAAAACATTTCATACACAATTAATAAAAGATTTTAGCGAAGCAATACCATTGGTTGCAGAGGCAGGTTATAAAAATCTTATCTGTTTCAGCGGTAATCGAAAAGGAATGGATGATGAAACCGGAATGAAGAATATGGAAGAGGGCATCAAACAAATACTTGGTCTTGCAGAAAAAAAAGGGGTGATCCTTCAGATTGAAGTATTCAATAGCAAAGTGGATCATAAAGACTATATGGCTGACAAATCAGCCTGGGCAGTGGAATTATGTAAGCGGCTTGGTTCACCCAACTTTAAGATCCTTTACGATATTTATCATATGCAGATCAATGAAGGTGATGTGATCAGAACGATACAAAACAATCACCAGTATTTTGGTCATTATCATACAGCGGGTGTACCGGGTAGAAATGAAATTGACGAAACCCAGGAATTATATTACCCGGCAATAATGGAAGCAATTGTAAAAACCGGGTATAAAGGATATGTAGCACAGGAATTTATTTCAAAAATGAAAACACCGGAAGAAAAAATGGCTTCGTTGAAGAAGGCGATAGAAATATGTGATGTGTGATAGAGTGAATGGTCAATGGTGAATTGTGAATTGTGAATGCTGAATAGAATTACTAAAGTACAAGAGTGCGACGCAATGAATGATGAATAGAATTACTAAAGTTGAAAACATAAAAAATTAAAAATTTCAAACTAAGACAATGGCAGAAATAATTTACGATGCAATTGTAGTTGGCTCCGGTATCAGTGGAGGCTGGGCAGCAAAAGAATTAACTGAAAAAGGTTTAAAAGTTTTGTTATTGGAACGTGGAAGGAACATTGAACATATCAAGGACTATGTAAATGCCACCAAAGAAGTTTGGGAATTTCCACACAGGGACCGGCCTACTGTTCAAATGAAAAAAGATTATCCCGTATTAAAAAGAGACTACCCGCTTAATGAAAGTACGTATGGTATGTGGGCAAATGAAAAGGAAAGTCCCTACACCGAAACAAAACCGTTTTCCTGGTTCAGGGGATATCATGTCGGTGGCCGTTCCTTATTATGGGGTCGTCATAGTTACCGTTGGAATAAATGGGACTTTGAAGCCAATCTGAAAGATGGTCATGGTGTTGACTGGCCAATCCGTTATGATGATTTGGCGCAATGGTACAGCCATGCAGAAAAATTTGCCGGCATCCAGGGAAGTAAAGAAGGACTGGAAGTATTACCGGATGGAGAATTTATGCCAGCAATGGATCTGAACATTGTAGAAAAAGATATAGCGGCAAAAATTAAATCTTATTATAAAGGCAGCCGGCACATGTTTGTTGGTCGAACAGCCAATATCACAGTTCCACATAATGACAGAACAAATTGCCAGTACCGTAATAAATGCTGGAGAGGTTGTCCTTTTGGCGCATATTTCAGTACACAGTCTGCTACTTTGCCGGCGGCAATGAAAACAGGAAACCTTACACTTCGTCCTTTTTCAATCGTGTCAAAAGTTTTATATGATAAGGATAGTAAAAAAGCAACAGGTGTGGAAGTAGTAGATGCTACGGATAATAAAACATATGAGTTCAAATCTAAAATAGTTTTTCTCTGTGCATCTGCATTTAATTCTACCTGGGTGTTGATGAATTCTGCCACAGATATATGGCCCGATGGTTTGGGCAGCAGCAGCGGAGAGTTAGGGCATAATGTAATGGATCATCATTTCCGTTGTGGTGCTAATGGAAAAGTAGAAGGTTTTGAAGATAAAATAGAATATGGCCGCAGACCGGTTGGTATTTATATACCCAGGTTCAGAAACATTTATGATGATAAAAGAGATTATGTACGTGGCTTTGGTTACCAGGGTGGCGCCAGCCGCAGTGGGTGGGGAAGAGATGTTGCTGAAATGAATATCGGTGGAGAGTTTAAAGATATTTTATGTGAACCGGGTAGCTGGTCAATGGGTGCAACTGCATTTGGCGAAATGTTACCCTATCATGAAAATAAAATTTCTTTGAATAAAAACGTAAAAGACAAATGGGGACTGCCTGTATTGGATATGGATGTGGAAATTAAAGACAATGAAAAGAAGATGCGGATAGATATGATGAATGATATGAAAGAAATGCTGGAAGCTGCCGGAGTAAAAGAGGTGAAAACCTATGACGGAGGTTACGAGGTAGGTATGGGTATTCATGAAATGGGTACTGCCCGTATGGGTCGTGATCCGAAAACATCTGTTTTAAATGGCAATAACCAGGTATGGGATGCAAAGAATGTATTTGTTACAGATGGTGCCTGTATGACCAGTGCCTCCTGCGTAAATCCATCTTTAACCTATATGGCATTAACAGCCCGGGCTGCTGATTTTGCAGTAAGTGAATTGAAGAAAGGAAATTTATAAACCCCCTAAATCCCCCTAAAGGGGGACTTGCAACTTTAGTTCTTTGTTCTGGAATAAAATATGTTTTCAGCTA
>CAZOOT010000090.1:0-13718 GCA_964581455.1 uncultured Chitinophaga sp.
TTGCGCTGGTAAAATATATTGCTGATAAATCACATGCAGCTGGGCTGAAACTGGCTGTTCATTCCACGCAATTAAAAACAGCTCAACTGGCAGTAGATGCAGGTGCCGATATATTGGTACATAGTGTAGATGATGCAGAGATCCCGGATGAATTTGTAAAAATTCTTTTGCAAAAAGGAGTTGCCTATATCCCGACACTGATCGTATCTGCCGGATACAGCAAGGTTTTTTCCGGCAAGCGGGATAATCATCCGCAAGACCTGGCCTGGGCCAATGCTTTTGCTTATGGATCCGTTTACGATCCGGAAGCCATGACGGAAAACGAAATGCCTGCCAGAATAAAAATGATGCGGCAATCAGGTTTACCTGCATCCATAAAAAGGGCTGATTCTATTATGGCCATCAACCTGAAAAAATTATATAAGGCCGGTGTCATTATTGCCAGCGGATCTGACGCCGGTAATATCGGCACTTTTCATGCTTCCTCCTTTCTGCAGGAACTGGAAGCCATGCAAAAAGCAGGTTTGAGTATTGCTGAAATAATTAAATCCTCTACGATCAATCCGGCAATTGGTTTTGGAAAAGAAAAATTTTTGGGCAGTATTGAAAAAGGAAAACTGGCGGATATGTTATTGCTGGAAAAAAATCCCCTGGAATCATTGCAGCATCTCAACAGTATTGAATACATTTTTAAAAGCGGCAAACTCATTAAAGCAGATACCCTGATCAAAGAATCACCCGAAGCCATAGTGCAAAGACAACTCAATGCTTATAATGCAAGAGACATTAAAGCGTTTATGGCCACTTACAGCGATGATATTGAATTGTATAATTTTCCGGATCAGCTAAGAGGAAAAGGAATGGAGAGTATCAAAGCCTATGAAACTTTTTTTGCCAATAATCCCAATCTCCATTGTGAAATTAAAAAGCGGATCGTTATCGGCAACAAGGTGATTGACCATGAACATGTGCGGTTGAAAAACGGCAGCATCAATGCCGTTGCTGTGTACGAAGTGGAAAACGGGAAAATTAAAAAAGTAACTTTTATCAGGTGAAATCAATTATGAGTTATGAATTCGGAATTATGAATGATTTTACAAAAAATAAACCGGCTATTCATAATTCATAACTCATCATTCTAAATTAATCAACATGGAAGTACACCACCATGCACATACTGCCCGCAGAAAATGGACCCATTATTTCTGGGAATTTTTAATGTTGTTCCTAGCTGTCTTCTGTGGATTTCTGGCAGAGTATCAGTTGGAACATACCATCGAAGATCAGCGGGAAAAAAAATATATTAAATCTTTAATTGAAGATTTGAAAGCGGATACTTCTGCTATTCAAACCTATCTTGATTTAAGAATGGAAAAAAGAATCATGATGGACTCATTGGTAATGTTGTTAAGTACTGGCAAGCACAAACAATTCGGCAATGAAACTTATTTTTTTGCAAGGCATGTTTTTAACGGCCCGCCATTTGTAAGCACGGATGGTACAATACAACAATTAAAAAATGCCGGAAACCTCCGATTAATTAAGAATGAAAATATTATCAATAGTATTTTAGCTTATGATGCCAGAGTAAAGAATTTAAAAGAATGGGATGAGTCAGATACCAGGATAAGAACTACATTCAGAGAAATTGGGGGTTCTGTATTTAATGCAAATTCATTGTATAAAGCCATGGATTCAAATTTCAAATTTGTAAGACCCGCAAATAATCCTCAATTAATAACTAATAACCCGATCTCTATTAATAATATTGTCTTCCAGATACAATATTTATCAATAAGCTGTTTAGGAAATAAGCTAAGAGGACAAGCCCTGAAAACAAAAGCTGAAAATCTGATTGAGTTGCTAAAAAAAGAATATCACCTAAAATGAAAATAATGATGAGTTATGTCTCAAGGACTCCTTCGGAGAATTTAGAGTTAAGAAAGACTTTACAAAACAAAAAAACTGTCATTCATAATTCATAATTCTAAATTTAAAATTATGGAAGTACATGCACACTCTCACACTCCCCGAAGAAAATGGACCCATTATTTCTGGGAGTTTCTCATGTTATTCCTCGCAGTGTTCTGCGGTTTTTTGGCAGAGTACCAACTGGAGCACACTATCGAACACCAGCGGGGAAAAATATATGCTTCAAACTTATATGAGGAGTTGAAAAAAGATACTTTAAGTATAAATGAAATAATTAAAAACAATATAAACATTTCAGGAAAACTTGATACGTTTTGCTTATTCAGCAGAGAAAAAAATGAACGTAATATTAATACTGGTATGCTCTATTACTACAGTAATTATACGACTTCGGTTAATTTTTTTTCATCCAATAATACAACAATAGAGCAACTGAAAGGATCCGGGAACCTGCGATTGATGAACAATACTGTTTCCTATAATATAAGTGAGTATAATAAAAAACTCAGTGAACTGGAGAATGAATACAGGTTAACACAGGCTGAATTTATTAAAATGGAAGA
This sequence comes from uncultured Chitinophaga sp., assembly GCA_964581455.1. Lineage (GTDB taxonomy): Bacteria > Bacteroidota > Bacteroidia > Chitinophagales > Chitinophagaceae > VBAS01. The sequence continues at coordinate 2,496 of CAZOOT010000090.1, forward strand.
GTTGTATTTCAAAATTTTTGATTACAACCTGATAATTTTACATTTCGGGGTTGAGAAAGACTCGTCAAGAGACTCCATCTTCAAATTAAATCTTCCTTTAGTTAATAACGACCCGCGTTTAATGAAAGAATTTGCCAGCTGGCTTAAATTTGAAAGTGGCATATATAACGACCATAATTCTCGTTTTCTGATACCCTTGAAAAGTAGTGCAACTAAATTAATAGCATTATTAAAAAAAGAATATAAACTGAAATGAAATAGTATGTTGATGGATAAATTTTGAATTAACAGGTATTACAGATTATTTCGATTTCAAAATAGTAAACAATGGAAGTACATGCACACTCTCACACTCCCCGAAGAAAATGAACCCATTATTTCTGGGAGTTCTTAATGTTGTTTCTAGCAGTGTTCTGCGGATTTCTGGCAGAATACCAACTGGAGCATAAAATTGAACAAGACCGGGAAAAGCAATTTATCAAAAGCCTGGTCGAGGATCTCTCTGAAGATACAATTACTCTGGCTCAGCTTGTAGATAATCTGAATGCCAACGTGAAAAGAATGGATTCGTTGAAAATTCTCTTATGCAGTGATGACGTGAAGAATCAAGGATCCGATCTGTATTATTTAGGCAGAAGAGCTTCCCGTGGTGGTTGGTTGGCATTACATGACCGTACTATCCAGCAAATGAAGAATTCCGGAGCTTTCCGTCTGATCAGGAAAGAAAAAGTTTCAAAAGAGATCATTGAATATTATAACCAGCTTAATTTTATTTTAACCCTTCAAAACATTGATCTAAGTGAAACAGAAGAATACAGAAGAATTGCAATAGGTGTATTTCATCCCTTGATTTTTGATAGTATGGTACAAGAAGACAACACGGTTAAGAGGCTTGAAGGAAACCCTGCATTACTTACATATGAAAAACAAACACTACTCCGGATGGCCGGTATCATATCGTATAGCAAAAATTCCAGGCTGGCCTTAGCCAAAGCAGAAAATATAATGAAAGAATCTGCTGTTGAACTGATTGCATTATTGAAAAAAGAATACCGACTGGAATAAAAGCAGATTATAAATTATGAGCAACAAGGTTCTTGTGTTTTCATTCATCACTCATAATTCTTAATTCATAATTAAAAAGGCACCAGTATTCTGATGCCTTTTCTTTTTTATCAATACGTATCTTTTATACCCTTTGCTCTCCGGTCTTCGAACGGAGGCTTGGGCGCCAGTTTGCGTGGATTGGTTTTGATCAGTTTCATTACTTCATCAATAGCTCTTTGCAATTGCGGATCATTTCCTTTGGCCAGTTGTGCCGGATCATCCCACACTTCAATAGTGGGTGTTACACCATAGCCTTCGGCAAACCATTTTCCATCCGGACCATAAAGCCTTGCATCTGGAACTGTAATTCCTCCTCCATCAATTAACTGATGGCCTGTTGCCGGGCCAACTAATATACCCAGTGTTCTTTCCCCAATGATCGGCCCAAGGTTAGCTGTTTTAAATGCCCAGGGAAATGCATCACCACCACTGCCTGCCCAACCATTAATGAGCATGGCTTTGGGTCCGTCGTTTCCTTTCACAGGCACACGACTGATACCTGCATTACGCCAGGCGATATTATAATAATTAGGACGATGCAGCATTTCAATAAATCGATCACCCAATTGTCCACCGGCATTAAAACGTTCGTCAATAATAAATCCTTCTTTATCATTCTGTGCATAGAACTGACGCATCAGTTCTGTTTGTCCTTGTCCGCCGGTATTCGGCATATAGGCATATCCGATTTTTCCATTGCTGAGTTCATCCACTTTTTTCCGGTTATTCTCGATCCACTCCAGGTGACGCAGCCGACGTTCTTGCCCTGTTGTCAATGTTTCTATCAATACATCTTTTGCTCCCTGCATTGATGGTTTATCATTTACTTTCAGAAGTACTGTGCTGTTTGCCATCCCATCAAAAGCTGCATAAGGATCAATAGTCACATCAATTGTTTTTCCATTGACGGCAAGTATATAATCTCCTTCTTTCACGGAGATTCCTGATGCATCAAATGGTGATCTTACTTCATTGTCCCATGCGGCAGGACGCACAATTCTTTTTATCCGGTAAGCTCCGTTGGATAATTCCCAGTCAATACCCAAAAATCCATGACCCCGGTTACTGGCAGACTCAGTATCACCACCACCGGCATAAGTATGCCCGGCTGATAATTCCGAAATCATCTCTTCCTGAATATTTCCCACATCCCAGCGGGTGATAGCATCTTTCATTAGTTCACCATATTGCTTTCTGATAGCATTCCAGTTTACCTGTTGCATTTCCGGATCGTAAAAGAAATCACGATAACGGCGCCAGGTGTCCTGAAAGATCTGGTTCCATTCTTCCCTTGGATTCAATGTCATCTCCATAGCTGAGGTACGCAGAGGTTTGTCAATTTTTTGTTCGGGTGCCGCTTTAATGATTCCTAAAGTATTTGACTGAAATACCAGAATAGACTTTCCGTCAGCAGTAGTTGCAAAATTTCCCACACCAGCCATGATTCTTTTTTCTTCCCGTTTTTCAAATTCATAATAATACAGTGCAGGTTGTTCTCCGCTGGTACCGGAATTCGGAAAACGCACATATATTATTTTACCATCCACGGCTGCAAGAGCTCCATAATTTCCCCCGCTGCTGGTTAAAACCTGAACTCTTGTTTCAAATAATTCCGGCTTTATGGAAATAGGTTTGGGCGCAGGCTTTTCAGCACTGGCAGGTTTTGTATCCGCAGTTGTTTTTTCAGCTGCCGGTTTTTCTGTTGCTGATTTTTCCTTACTGGCTGTGTCCTCAGTTATTTTCACTTCGTCATTGCGTGGCGGCAATAAACTTTTGGTTGCAGGATCTAACGTTGCATAAGCTATCTGTGTAGAGTTAGGATAGATCCATGTGGCATCCATACTGCTGTACACCGGTTGAAGCCTGCGGTCAGTTTTAAAAAATAAATATTTTCCGGTGGGATCAAAAACAGGATAAGTGTCATTATAAAATCCAGAAGTTAGCTTATGCAATTTTTTATCGGCAAGGCTATATACGTAAATAGATGAGTTCAGATTTTCTCCGGTCTTATTGTAGGTTATAAAATTATTATCCGAACTCCAGCTAAGTCTGAATCCACGCAAGGCGCTGGAATTAAGTAAACTTGTTTTATCTACTGTAATATTTTCGTTGGTTGAAATTGTCAGCACCCGTATTTCCTGAAGGTCATTTATATAAGCCAGCTTCTTACTATCCGGAGACCAGAAGATCTGAAAGCCCATTCCTTTACCTGCATTCGTTATCTTCTTTGATGTGCCTTCTTTCATATCCTGTAACCAGATCTCGTACTCGCCGCTTTGATCACTCCAATAAGCGATCCACTTTCCATTGGGCGACCAGGCAGGATTCTGATCAAAAGCTCCGCTGCTATTAGTCAGGTTTAGTACCGGGCCATTTTCTGCTGGCACACTGAATAATTCTCCACGGGCCTGTACCACTACCCGTTTTGCATCCGGAGAAATATCAGCGCCAGCTACACGGCTACCTACATTTTCTACACGGGGCATCAGGGTGGCGAAATCAGCTACCACATTTATTTTTACTTCGTCATATTTATGTGATGTAAGATTCAGTAAATACAGTTTGCCCCCGGCTTCAAATACAAGTTCATCGGGCCCGGCACTCATATGATTAATATCATCATCTTTAAACCTGGTAAGTTGTGTTTTACTTTTTGTGGCAATATCATAAACCCAAACATTCCGCCTTTTGTTATCATCATTGTCTCCTATAAAATATATTTTGTTTTTATGCCATACCGGTTTGCCTTCGGTAGCACTGCTTTGTGTGATATTTTCTGCAGTCATTTTTTTTAAATTGAAAACAACCACATCAGATGCAAGGCCCCCACGGTACCGTTTGAACGGATACTCTTCAGTAATGCGGTTTACATAAGCAAAATTTTCTCCATCAGGAGAAAAACTACCCAGCTCTCCATAAGGAACCGGAAGTTTTTCAGGTAACCCGCCATTTTTTGATAATAAATAAAACTGGCTCACATTACCAACACCCATTTCTCTTACTGATGTAAATAAAATCTGGTTACCGTTCGGATGCCAGTCCACCACAATATCAGGTAAAGCATTCCAGGTTAACCTGTTTGGTACCCCACCACTTACCGGCATGGTATACACATCTGCATTGCCTTTGTAACGGGCACTAAAAGCCAATGTTTTTCCATTGGGTGAAAAACGCGGGTTTGATTCTTCGCCTGCACTGGATGTAATTCGAGTGGCCATGCCGCCTGTTTTTGGTGCAATCCAGATATCACCACCATACACAAAACTTATTTGGGTAGCAGAAACATCGGGATAACGAAACAGTCGGGCATCAATTTGTGCTTCTGATTGCTGACAAAATAAAATAATCGCAAACAGGAATAGAATTTTTCTCATAATTATTGTTTTTGAAATAAAGGGTGGGTAAGTGTTTTAAATATAAGAATTTTATAGTCGGGAAAAATAAATTTATTATGGGCTGCTGATAATATTTTATGATTGGAATAACCGGATGATGGAAATGACGGCTTGAGAAACTAAATATGTCTGCTCCTCAAAATTTAGTAGATTCATGCCTTCTTTCTAAATCCTGCTCTCTGATTTCAATTGGTATTATATTGTTTAAGTAATTTATTCATCTTAAAACTATTCTTATGCAACGCAGAGCTTTTATTAAAGACACAACCATATATGCAGTCGCAATAAGTGCAGCCGGGCTGATCCGTTTCAATGGAAAAAACTTTGAAAGTGATTGCGAAACCACCACAGATATTCTCGGCCCTTTTTACCGGCCCAATGCTCCCATCAGGTCAGACATGCGGATAAAAAATGCTGTTGGCCAGCTGGTGGAATTAAGCGGACAGGTAAAACATAAAGATTGTAAAACGCCATTGAAGAATGCCTGTGTAGAACTCTGGCATTGCGATGGCAATGGTGTGTATGATAATGATTCTCCTGAATTCAAATACAGGGCTAAAACTTTTTGTGATGATAAAGGCAATTATAGTTTTAAAACAATACTACCCGTGCCTTATGATGTTGGTAACGGCAGCATCCGTCCGGCACATTTTCATATGATGATTTCGGCGGCCGGTTATCAAAACCTGATCACTCAGTTGTATTTTACGGGAGATAAACATATAGCTAAAGACCCTTCGGCTTCTTCTGCTGCTTCAAAAAGAAGAATACTGGATCTGAAGAATGATGATGCCGGCGGAAAAACAGTTTGGTTCAATGTTACCATGATGGAAAAACTACCGGCTGATGCAGCAGTGATTGACCGTTTGGTTGGCCCCTACAGCAGAACAGATAATAAAAAGAATGAAGAATTGTATAAAAAAAATGGTATGCTCTGGATAAAAGATGCAGAAAGCATCAACGGTGGTTACCCGCTGGAATATTCCGGCAATAATACATTTGAACATTATGGATGGGAATCAAAATATCAATTTACTATTGAAAGCGGCGGCTCTGTAAAACTTTCTTATACCGGCATCACCTGGACCAAGCAAAAAGAAGGATGGGAAGCGGTGAAGGGAAAATAAAACAAACTGATTTTTATTCTGAGCCACATAGAATCAAAGGCACATAGAAATAGACACATAGAAATCTTTTTGAGTCCTATGTGAAATACTATGTTTCTATCTGCCTATGTGGTTCAATATTTATTAACCGATTAGTGAAAACACAAAAATTTGTTTATGCTGAAATATTTTTTAATAATTCTTTTCACCCCGCTTTTTTCTTTTGCTCAACAACAGCTTGATAGTTTATTTGAAGCAAACAGAGATCCGATAGCTATTGGATTCAGCGGGGTAGTGCTGGTGGCTGAAAACAGCAAACCAATTTATCATAAAGCTTTTGGTTATCGTGAATTTGAAAACAAATTTCCTTTACAAAAATCCGACATCTTTGAACTGGCATCCGTTTCTAAACAATTCACCGCCATGATCATCATGATGCTAAAAGAAAAAGGTTTATTGAACTATGATGATCTTGTAGAAAAATATCTTGACATCCCTTACAAAGGAATTACAATTAGAAATCTCCTCACTCATACCAGCGGCCTGCCCGATTACCAGGATGTGATGGATAAATATTGGGATAAAACCAAAGTGGCCGGCAATGAGGATTGCATTGCATATTTAAATAAATATAAACCTGTAATATTATTTAATCCCGGAGAAAAATATACCTACAGCAACACGGGCTATTTATTGCTGGCAAGTATTGCGGAAAAAGCAAGTGGAAAAAATTTTATCGAGCTATGCAGGAAATGGATCTTTCAACCGCTGAAAATGAAAAGCACCAATATCCGGACACTGGAAGAAAAAAAAGCAACCAGGAATTTCGCTATCGGGCATATTTATATAAAAGAAAGAGACCAACCTGCCTTGCCGGCAGGCAGGTATGTTCGGGCCGATTCTTTTCCGTCTTCAGATTATACCATTTGGCTTGGCAACAGAAAGGGACCCGGCCGGGTAAGTTCCATTGCTGCTGATTTATTGAAATGGGACCAGGCTTTGTACACTGAAAAACTGGTAAAGCAATCCACTTTAGAAGAAGCATTCACTCCCATGAAACTGAATGATGGCAGTTTTTCCAACTATGGTTTTGGTTGGACGTTGAGAACTGATAGTAGTTTAGGTAAAATTGTGATGCACACAGGAGATAATCCCGGATATAAAACACAGATCATTCGCTTTATTGATAAAAAGAAAACGATCATCCTGCTGAATAATAATGCTCATGAAAATTTCGGAAAGATCATTCAGAATCTTTCTGATAGTTTAAAAGATTAGCCACGGAAGCACGGAATAAAACTCTGTGTATTCCGTGGCAATTATTATTTTTTAGGTAATTCCCTCATATGATACTCTTGTATTAGCGGAGGGTTTTCCGGAGAAAGAGTAAAATAGATTTCTATATTGCCTTTTTCTGCTTCAATAATAAATGTTCCTCTCAGTTGATTTTCCGGCTTCACTTCGGTTACCTTAAATATTTTCCCGGCTTTAGCAAATAATTCCATTGACTCTTTCTTTAGTGAGTCAATTGGATTGTCAGGAAAAAAATTTTCTGCAAACAACCCGCTTTGTTCTGCATTATTCCAGTCGGGTAAAAATTTCATCAATTCATTTCTCATGTGCTCCAGAATTTTAGATGAAGGAAGCTGACGTGGTTCTAATCCTGCAATTTTTATTATTGTATCCAGCACTCTCAGATTCACAAAACCAAAAGGCGAATAGGTGCGGTTAGCAAATGCTACTACGCCAATACCATAATCAGGCATAATGCGCCATTGACTGCCAAAGCCTGGCAGGCCCCCACTATGCGCTATATAAGTTTTCCCTTCACAATCCTTCACCCAGCCCAATCCATATGCATATGCAGATGTAACGGCACAGGTTCTTCCATCCGGAAATTTATAATTGGGATTAAATCCATTCCACCGCCAGGGATGATGCATTTCCCTTACTGAGCTTCTTTTTATAGGTCCGTCATCAGGTGCATTATTTGGTGGCCATGCAGCAAGATGCATTCCCATATAATTTCCAAACTCTTCAATTGAACTGATCATACTGCCCATAGCACCCCAGCTGCCATCGGGAGTATCGTGCAACAATTCTTCCTCATTCCATTTTTCATTCAGCCAGCGGTAACCATGTGCCAGTTTATCCGGAGCTACATCAGCATATTCATAGGTCGTTGTTTTCATTCCAAGGGGCTCAAGAATATACTTTTTAATATAATCCTGGTATCGCATTCCAGAAACTTTTGAAATGATTTTTCCCTGCAGGGCAAAACCAAGATTGCTATACTCGAATGCAATACCCGGAGGATTGGAAAAAGAAATTTGTTTGCCGATAAATTCCATCAGGTCTTTATCAGTATCCGCCAACTGGCGATCACCCCAGGGATTGTCTTCCGGAAATCCGGCACCATGTGTCATTAAATGACGTATCGTAATGTGTGGGGCATCGGCTGTAGGGTATTTTAAATTCTTCAGCTCCGGTATATAATAATATGCAGGATCATCAAGGTCCAGCCTTCCTTCATCCCTTAATTTCAAAATAGCCATGCAGGTAAAACTTTTACTCATGGATGCGATACGGAAAAGAGATGATGAAGTAACAGGTGTTTTCTTTTCTATATCGGTGTAACCATAGTTGCCGGAATAAACTAATTTTCCGTCAACAACAATTCCGAATGAAATACCGGGAAAATGATTGTCTGTTGCATGCTTTTTATACAGGCTGTCAATCACCGGGAAGGCCTGGCTTATTTTTTCTATGCGGGCCGCATCTGTGAAAGTTGCAGTTTGATATGCGGTGTCAAATTTAGTGTCTGCAATTTTACCGCTTGTGCTGTCCTGGTTACAGGCAATATTTAAAATTGTTCCTGCAAAAAAAATTAACTGCTTCATCATATCCTGTTTATACAAAAAATTAATTTCTATTCTTTGCTTTCTTTTTCAGTTTGTAATTCTTCTGAACCAATCCTTTTAATATTAATGAACGGGCTGATCATTAAATAAAAAAATGATTGTCTTTTTTTGCTGTCAAATTCTGCCAACCCGAATTTCATTTCTTTTACCGGTTTATATTTAAAAGTTCCGAAGATCCGGTCCCAAATAATGAAAATGTCTGAAAAATTGGAATCGGTATAAAATTGATCCCGCTCGTGATGCACTTTATGAAAATTAGGCGTTACAAATATTTTTCCCAGGGTTTTATCCAACCAGGCCGGAAAAGTTAAATTGGTATGCTCAAGGAATGCAAACAAGGTGAAAGTCAAAATATAAAAACCGAAAGTGAGCAAATCCATTCCAAACAGAGCAACGGCCAAAATACTGGCTATACCGAACACCGCTATTTCTATAGGGTGACCTCTGAAAAAAGTAGATGAATCCATCGAAGTATCGCTATGATGCACCCGGTGCAATCGCCACAACAACGGAACCTTATGCGCCAGGCGATGAAACCAATAGGAGGTCATATCAAACAAAGCAACGCCAAAGATGAGTTTTAACCAAAAGGGTAATTGCAAATGATGGAACAGTCCAACCTGCTGATCATTAAACCAATTCATACAAAACACCTGAAAGAATGCAAAATAATACCCCGCAACAATAAAAACTAACTGAAACAATATATTGTTCAACAGGTGCTGAGGCCGTTTATCAAAACGAAATGGACGTTTAAACAACTGTTCCATTGTATATAGAATGACCAGTAAGCCGATAATGATATAGTTCGTGTCAATTTCCAATAATTTCTGAATCCTATCCATTGTTTTTAAAATTTAATATAAGAAATTACATAGTTCCCATGCTGTCTGTTCCTGAATCAGTTTTTCTGAAAGGTTGTTTTTTCCAGTAGGTCAAGCTTCTCCATAGCCATTCAAGCGGACCGAAGCGGAAATAACGTAACCAGATATGACTCCAGATGATTTGAATAGTCCAAACTGCTGCCACTACATAAAATAATTGGTGGTATTCCAGTTTACCAAAATAGCCAAAGCCAATACCCATAAAAAAGATGCCGCACATAATGGATTGGGTCAAATAATTTGTAAAGGCCATCTGCCCCACCGGACGCATCAGGCTGAACAGCCATTTAAACAAACCGGATTTGTACATCAGCATAATCAGGCCAAAGATGCCGAATGAGTGAACGGTTCTTTGTAATTCATAAAAACTAAAATTTGAATTTTTAATAATCTCATACCAGTTGAAATTCTGATTTACATCTTTGGTTACAAAAAAATATGAAAGAGGTAATCCAATACCCAGGCCAATGGCCGTCATCCATGCATATACTTTTGTTTTTGCTTCGCCTTGTAAAATACCCAGTTTAAAAAAAGCAAGGCCAATAAACATAAAAAGGGGAATGTCCCAAATCAGAAAGTAATACATTCCGTTTGTCTGGCTATTGGCAGACATATTGCTCCGGGTTTCATACAGATCAGCATAGCTGCCCGTAATCCCCTTTATTTGTTTTTCCATCTTCTTCTTTTTCTCTACAGGATCTGAACGCTTCTTAATTTCTTCCATTGCCCCTAATTGTGCTTTTTGTTTATCGGTAAGTTTTGTTATCGTTGTATCCATCGCAGCAACCAACTCACCTTTAGCGATCACAGACTTGTCTTTATACAAATCCCTGTTCTCCCTGGCGGTCATCAGTAAAAGACATACACCGGCGGCTATCAATAAATGTTTTGGCGATAATCGGCGAAATGCAAAAAGTATAATACCGCAAATGGCATAAGAATAAAGAATATCCCAATACCAAAGCAAAACATAAGCATGGATTACCCCAAATAAGAGCAGCCACAATTGCCGGCGCATAAAAAGTTCGGCGGACATGATTCCGGAAACTCTTTTTTCAAGCCGGGTTGTAAATATGAACATACCAGCGCCGAATAACATGGAAAAAATTCCCCGCTGGCTTCCTTCAAAAACTCCCGGCCCGAATACATACCAGAAATAATAATTCAGTTCACCTTGTGGCTGAAGTGAAAAATCGCTTATTGCAACCGGCGCTAATCCGAAGCCCGGAATATTCATTAGTAATATGCCCAGTATGGCTATTCCGCGAAGACTATCGATTAATAGAATTCTTTCCTGCTGGCTGATTGGTGCAGCCAGAGCAGTGGTTGGTTGGTTGGTCATGCAGTTGGTTTTGGTTATTTTAATTAATAATGGTCTGAAGTTAGTGTTTACTGATAAACTTTAGTACGATCTTATTAAAATCTTCAGGGTTTTCCAGTTCCAGTCCATGTGATGCACCGGATAAAATAATTTTCTCTTTATTAAGTATGCATTTCTCAATTTCGTCTATTGCTATAGCAAAAAGTGCCGGAGATCTTTCACCCTGCATTAATAATACAGGAACCGTTATTTTTTTCAGGTCATCACAGGAAACAGGAGGAAATTCACTATTCGTTAATACAGTTCCCTTCAGTTCAAGTGTATTGGCTAACATGATGTCTCTTCCTTCCGCCGGCACTTTTGAAAAAAAAGAAGTATCACCCAATACCCCGCCTGTAAAAAAGGAAATCGCTTGCTCATCTTTCCCTGCCTTAAATGCTTCTCCTGCCGGAATAATACTGTTTGAAAAAAACTGCTTTAAAACACTGT
>CAZOOT010000090.1:13728-14486 GCA_964581455.1 uncultured Chitinophaga sp.
GTCACCGCCGGGAACATTTAGCAGCAAGGACATAACGGGCGGCTCACCCAATGTCAGGCTTTTTACCAGTTCCGGGTGATTGAGTGTTGTCATCAGTGCTGTATAAGCTCCGTATGAGTGGCCTACCAGATGTACTGAACCAGTGTTAAGTATTTTTAAAAATTCAGCGAGGTCATCTGCATGAATATTCACTGAATAATCTGCCGAATCATTAAACTCCTGCTTGTTTGGAAATGCATATCTGCGGCTGTAAGAGATTACCCGGAAATGTTTTGCAAAAGTATCCAGTTGCATACCCCAGGTCCGGTAATCACCCAGGGTGCCGTGAACAAAAACAACGGGCTCTCCTTTACCAATATCAATATAATGAAGGGAATCGCCGTTAATGAAAACACTTTTTACTTCGGGAGTAGCTTTGTTTTCTTTTATAGCAGTTTTGTTATCATGATCGCATGATAACAAAACAATGATCAGGGTACTAAGTGCCAGGTATAAAAATTTTCGTTTCATACAAATTCATTTATATAAAAAAACAAAATGAAACCGGTATCATTTTAAAAAAGACTACGAAGCCAGTTCAAAGAATTTAATTTCTGGGCCTGTAAATATCTGCTACAATAAATTTGATAGCAGTAGTACCAATATTAATACCGGCATGCGATTCAGTTGGAACCAGCATTGCCGTTCCTGTTGGTAACTCCGCTACCTGCGATTTTCCATCTTTTGTATAAAGCCTTGCAGTGCCCCCCTGTGCTATA
>CAZOOT010000091.1:0-14183 GCA_964581455.1 uncultured Chitinophaga sp.
AAATAACCAGTAATTGGCTGTACCTACTCTTCCATCACGCCGGTGATATCCATTGAATGTTCTGCCTTTGAATTTTGAAACATCGGGTGCCTGCCATTCAAATTTTGCATTTCTGTAAGCATAAGGTTCTGCAGCATGTTTGATATTTTCTGTGGTCATTCTGCTTCCTTTCGGAATCATAGTTTGAGCTTTCCCCACCAGCACACCATACATGATCACTTCAGCGTCGGGTTGCATATCCTGTGTGTAGAATTTATGTTTGGCAGGTATGTTTTCCGTCAATACATAATCTTCGCCTTCAAGATAAATTGTTTCTCCTTTTGACAAATTGGTTAATGCAACGATCACATTATCTTTTGGATGTACTTTTAAAACCCGATGTTTCATTTACACAATTGCTTTTTTTGATTCCAGTTCCGCTATTGTTTCTAAAACTCCCTTGTTTATCATTTCATCAAGCTGATCCTGTACGGCAGATAAAAAACCGGGTAATGAAGTTAAGTCAGTTCCCCAGATTTCTACATCCTGCAACACATCTTTTGCCAGCTGGCCGGATGATTTATCTTTCCATGCATGATAAAAATAATCTGCTGCATCGTCTTTTATTTCATATTCAATTCCATTTCTCTCCCCGAAATATTTCCTGCCTTCCTTTTTTGTTGCTTTCATAAATAATAAAAATCCCGCAAAGCCTGTAGCCATATGCATAGGCGGCGTATCATTCAACTCATAATGACGCTGAATTAACGGAACATTCCGCATTTTCATTTTGGAAGTGTATTGCACCGTGATGCTGATCCACTGGTGATCGATAAAAGGATTACAAAAACGTTCGAATACATTATTGGCAAATTCCTTTTTTACCTCTTCATCAATTTCAAACGGGATCGCTTTGGCAATTTCCTGGTGCATCAGGTTCCTGGCAAACACAGAAAATATTTTATCAGTCACAGCTTCCCTGGTGATATTAAACCCGGATAAAAATGCAAGGCCGCAATTAAAACTGTGCGTTCCATTTAATAACCGGAGTTTTAATTCCTTGAACAAAGTAATATCCGGTGTGATGACCACTGCATCATCGGCTTTATAAAAGGATAATACTTCTTTTGTTTTTTCGTTGCCTTCAATGGCCCAGAGCCGGAAGACCTCGCTATTGGTAAGCAAATCATCTGAATAACCTAATGCCGTTTCCGTTTTTTTCAATTCAGCTGTATTGGGTTTACCGGGAACAATACGATCTACCAGGGAATTACAAAAGCTATTATGATTTTCCAACCATTCGATGAATTTAAAATCAAGGTTATTGCGGTGAGCCAGTTCCTGTACGATGCCTTCCAGTTTAGACCCATTATCGGTAATCAATTCGGTGGGCACAATCACCATTCCGCTGGCAGCGCTGCCATTAAATGCATTGAATCTTTCCAATAAGAAGGTCAGTAATTTTCCGGGGAAAGAGGCAGGTGGCTCATCAAAAATATTATCATCAGTTAATTGTATGCCTACTTCCGTTGTGTTGGAAATAATGATCTTTATTTCCGGGTTGTGTGCACATTCTAAAATTCTATTCCATTCGGAGCCTGCATTCAATACACGGCTTACGGATGCATTCACAATATTCTCTTCAATTGTTTTTCCATTCTCTACTCCTCGAATGCAAATAGTATACAATCCGTCCTGCTGATCAAAAGCGCTGCTGTCACTGTTTGTAGTTTTTACAATGACCACTCTGCCATTAAAGATGCCTTGCTTATTTGCCTTGTCAATAAAATAATCAGGTAATCCTCTTAGCAAAACACCGGTTCCGAACTGAAGCACTTTTTCAGGCAACTCAAATAATTTTATGTCCGGTAATTCCAGTCCGGGTTTTACAGCAATTTGCCCTAATGCATTTTTAGATAATTGCATATTTATTTTATTGCAGGATTGCCAAAAACCCAGTTAACAGTTATGTCTTTTTCATTTACACCGGAAGGAAGATTATTCTTGTACCAGTTAAAATCATTTCCACCTTCTCTTTTACAGTTATAATAATATATCCGCCTGCCCCACTGTAAAACATTAGTGGTTGGAACCAGATAGATGTCAGCGTCTTTCATATTCTTTGCAAACTCACAATTGATCAGGTAGAACTGCGCTTCACGATGATAGCGGCCCAGCATAAAACCATCATACCCTTTGAACCTACAGTTCATCAGCACAGTTTTAAAATCCGGGTTACCGGTTCCATCATGCCAGATAGCCGCAGGACCGGTGTTGGAATAGAAATCGCAATTTTCTGCCCATGCCCATCCGCGGGGGCAATAAAAATCCACACCTCCTTCCATCTTGCAGTCTTTGAAGTAAAACATTCCATCAGTTGTATTCCAGGGACTCACGGTATCTCCAGCATAAGCCCGGAAATGACAGTTGAAGGCTCTTAGCCTTGTGGCTTTCATTGTTCTCAGCGCCATCTGGTGCCCGTTCCTTGTGATTGTTTTCTTATGTGTACTGTCGGAGGCACAATCAACAACTCTTGATTCTAAAAAATTAAAACCATAGTCATTGGCGATTGTCAGATTTTTCAATGTAATATCATTGCCATTTACATTCATCGTAGCCACGCCCCAGTCATCCGGGTGATCACAACGCCATTCATCTCTTGCAATATCCTGTGTGATGAGTGTCTTGTCCCGGTCCTCACCTTCAAAAATTATATTCGATTTTTCGATGAATAATTTTTCCCTGTAAATTCCTTTTTTAATAAAAATAACTGTGGGAGTGAATGATGAATCAGGTAAGCTGTTGATAGCGGCTTGTATTGTTTTAAAATCACCACTGCCATCAGCAGCTACTATAATTTTTTTATAGAATACGGATGCGGGCAATTGTGCAGATGTGTAAGCCAGCATCAGCAAAATGCCAATAAAATAAAATTGTATATTGGTTTTTCTTCTAATCATTTTGATTGTTTGATCAGCCATTTGACCCACTCTTCGGCTGCTTTATAATTATCAAAGGAAGCAGGTAGTTTTCTGCCGTCGACATATTCATTATAGATCCAGGGGTCGCCGAGTGCAAACACAGTTCCTTTGCCATGCTTTGCTACAGCCATAATATTATCATCCCCTTTTTTTAATACAACTTCTGCCGGGTTTTTTACAGCCAGTGAACTAAGTTCCTTGATGTATAATTTTTTTGAAGAACCGAATATGGAATGATTATCCGGTGTAATAACAGCGCCTTGCTCAAACTGATCATTCAACACTTTATTCTTATTGTCTTCATTGAACTGAATTCCAAACTTAGCGGCCAGCTGGTTAAAATTTTTAAATTCTGCATTGCCGGCATCATTAGATAATAATACCAATACACCGCCACCCCGCACCCAGTTGCTGATTGTAGCTACATCTTTAGCAGAAATAAAATTGGGCCTGGCCGTTTCTTTTTCGGTATCCGGATCTACTATGATGTAAATGGATGCTTCCTGCAAATTGACTGCCATGGGTTGCTGTGCCAGTGATTTTGTTCTTACGCCGTATTTCGAAAAGATATCACCCAGCATAGCGTAGCCGCTGTTGGATTTATCTTCCCAGGTATAATGCCAGCGAACAGAAGTTCCTGTCGCATCTTTTTTCCATTCGTTATTAAAATAATAATCCAGCAATACAGTTTTTCCTTTGCCGGCGGATTGAGTTTCGTTTAATTCCATTTCTGCTGCACACTTGATAAAAGCTCCCATGCCTTTCGGATCGTTTACAATTACCGGTTCACTCATATAATAATTAAAACTGCCGTCACGGTAAGGTTTACCACCCAGGCCTGAAACTGCAACAGTTCCTTTCAGGTTCACCTGTCCTTTTGCATCCGTTTCTATAAATTCTTTTATAATTCCTTTGAAGGCCTGTTGCGCATAATTCAGAAAGACCAGAGGCAGATAACCCTTTCTTGCTCCTTTGGCAAAACTGTATGCCAGCATACAGGATGCAGAAGCTTCCAGGTAATTTTTGGGTTCATTCTGCAAATTGGGGACATCATACCATAAACCAGTTTTACTATCCTGCACTTTTCTTGTTGCAGCAGCAAACCTGTTAAGAATTGCAATCAGTTCTTTTCTTTTTGAATGATTGTCGGGAAAATGATCCAGCACATCCACCAATGCCATTCCAAACCAACCTAAACTTCTTCCCCAGAAATTGGGCGACTGCCCGGTTATTTTATTGGCCCATAGCTGTTCTTTACTTTCATCCCATCCATGATATAATAATCCTGTTTTTTTATCCAGTGCATTTTTCTCCATCAGGATAAACTGTTTGGCTATATCGTTAAAAGCAGTATCCTCATGAAAAAGCTTTGCATATTCTGCATAAAATGGCTCGCCCATATACAATCCGTCGAGCCACATCTGGTAAGGATAGATCTGCTTGTGCCAGAACCCACCTTCTGAAGTACGGGGATGGGTTCTTAACTGGTTTCGCAAATGATCAGCCGCCTTCTTATATTTTTCTTTGCCGGTTACCTGGTAAAGGAATAATAAATTTTTCCCGTTGTTGACATGATCAATATTGTATTCATCCGGACGGTAGCCTTTGATGGTTCCATTGTCCTGCACATAATGATCCATGCTTTTCTGAATATATTTAAACCATTTGCCATCTCCTGTTGCATTCCAAACTGATTCCATTCCTTTTAATATCACTCCCTGGTCATACCGCCATTTGGCTACTTTATCATTTTCCAGTAAAAAAGAATCGGGCCATATCTTCATGGCAGTTTCAGATAACAGCATACTCCAATTTTTACCGGAAGTATTATTGTTTATAAAAGAGGCGCTTTGTTCTGTTGCACCTAATTCGTATTTGATTTTTTCTTTTGCTTTAGAAACATCCGTATTTTTTACAGCAATGTTTTTGCTTCTTTCACCATTTACCCGGAACAAAAGTTCTGCGCCATCCTGATAACTGATATTATCAAAAAGCAGTTGATCACTTTGTACAATATCAATCACCGGGTTGGTTTCTTTACTGATGACTTTGATATTTCTGAAAACAATATTCGATGCTTCCTGCACATCGATTCCTTTATTGGATTGAAATACCATATTCTCCAGCACAATTTCTTTTACATGCATTTCCGGAATGCCCCGGATGAAAATAGCTTTTTCTGCACCATAGACATACACATTGCTGATATGAAAATTTTTAAATACCGGAGTGGTTTCATCCACTGGCAGAAATTCTACTTTGGGTAATTCTCTTTTTTCACCAGCCAATGGTATCGGATCTTTTGCCGCATAATACATATCAAACAAAATTGCTTCACCCGGAATATCTTTCATGTAAATGTCTTTAATGAAAATATTCTCCACCACACCACCACGACCTCTTGTGGTTTTGAAACGAAGGCCAATATCAGCACCAATAAAAGTACAGTTGCTGACATGGATATTTTTTGCACCGCCACTCATTTCACTGCCGATCACAAATCCTCCATGAGAAGAATAAACCGTACAACCGCGGATGATCACATTTTCCGTAGGCATGGCTCTTTTTCTTCCTGCTGCATCACGACCGCTTTTTATACACAATGCATCATCGCCTACATCAAAAATGGAATTTTCGATGAGTACATTTTTACAACTCTCTACATCTATGCCATCTCCATTTTGTGCATACCATGGATTTTTTACGGTGATATTCCGTACAGTAAGGTGTTCACTCATCAAAGGATGCAAACACCAGGCGGCTGAGTTCTGAAAAGTAACACCTTCAAGTAAAATATATTTACAGTTAGTAAGTACGACTAAATTGGGACGCAGAAAATCTTTGATGCTTTCATAATAAGCTGCATCTTTTTCCGGTGTTATCTGACCGGGATTGGACAATTTATTTGCATGCATAAATTGTACCGAAGGAAACCATGTTTTCTTATCCTCACTCAGCACACCGCCTGAAGCAACAAGGTTTTTCCATTGTGATTCATTCAGTTTGTCTTTTTTTACAAATCGCCAGACATCTCCATTTCCATCAATAATTCCTTTGCCCGTGATGGCAATATTGGAAGCACCCGTTGCTGAAACAGGAGATTGGTTTCGCATTTGTGGCAAGCCCTCCCAATTTGCAACAACTAAAGGGTATTGACTTTTATCTGCAGTAAATAATAAGGTAGCACCGGTTGCTAAATGAAGGTTGATATTACTTTTTAAAACAATCGGGCCTGTTAACCACAAACCAGAAGGAACCAACACAACACCTCCGCCTTTTTTTGCGATGGCATCAATAGCATCATTTATATTCTTAGTATTTAAATAATGACCATCCGGAATAGCGCCAAACTTTGAAATACTGACTGTATCTTTTTTAAATGCAGGAGCAACAATTACCGGGAACTTACCAGACTGTGAGAATGTAGTTGCTGACACAGACAGGGTGATAAGAATAATTAATAATTTCTTCATCTGGCAAGTAGTGTTTTTTGTTTTACAATTCTACCCATACATTAATTGTTAATCAACGAATTGGATATGTTTTTTTACGCAATCGTTACCGGGAACGGTACCAATTTTATCAGGCTATTTTTACAGCCTGCCTGGCCAGTAATTTCCAGCCGTTTTTGGCTTTTTGCCAAATCAAAAGCACTTTAATATTTACTTCACCTGCAACTCCATTATTATTAGTTTTTGCTTTCAGCGTATGACGAACCATTGCAACATTTCCACTTACACTGATGGTTTGTTCGGTCAGATCTATAGTTACAAAATCAGACTTGCCACTAACGATGCCATGAACAAACTCATTTTTATTCTCCACAGATCCGCTACTGTGCCCATAGCTTAGTTTTGGCGATGATAGTTTCTCTAAAGCTGTTTTATCAGCATCTATCATTGCTTTTCTAAGGTCTTCAGTTGCCCTGGCAACTTCCATTTCTGATGTCGATTGTGAATAGGAAACCGAAAAGCTAAAAACTGAAACAAAAAATGTAATAAATAGTTTTTTCATGTGTTGATTTTTAAAACCTTTTTGCCATTGGCACCAGGTCAGTTAATTCAGAAATTTTTACGGGTCTTTTTAATTGAATACTTTTTCTGGCTGCTATTCCGATCAGGATAGACATTGCGCCTTCTCTTGTTCCGGCCATTACATGATGGGGGTTGTCTGTTTTATCAACAAACATTCTTCGTTGCATGCGGATATCGCCACCGCCATGCCCTCCTTTTATCCTCGGTGTAGTGAATATCTCGTAGTTCTTTTGAAAATTATCCATCACCAGTATCTCTCTTACTTCCCCTGGTATGGCATCATCGGCATTACTCATTTCAACAGCATGTCGTTTGGATTGATCATCCGGCATTTTCAGCAGGTAGGGAATATCTTCCCAGGTTTCTATTCTCCCATTCATTCCATTGAATGCAATTTGCCAGCCTTCATAAGGAGAATAAGTGGTAAGAGAATAATTTACTGTTACACCATTGGCATAAATGATCTGGGCACTCATTTTATCATAGATATCAATGTCGTTGCTCCAAACACAGCCATCTCTTATATAACCATCATGCTGTTCATTCTTTACATAGAGATCTACCAGTCGCTGGTCTTTAGTAATATCCCAATAGAATTTACACTTGTCTTTAAATTCACAGCCCCTGCATTTGATTCCCCTGAACGAATTATTTTTTCCATAATGCTCCAGCGAACCATAGGCGCTTACTTCAACCGGTTCGCTGTTCAGCCACCAGTTGAGCAAATCAAAATGATGGGTGGCTTTATGCACCCACAGCGATCCGCCTTTCGCCATGAGTCCGTGCCAGCGGCGAAAATAATCGGCGCCATGATATACATTGAGGTACCAGTTGAAATCAACGGAAGTAATTTTTCCTACCCGTTCTTTTGCCAGCAACTCTTTTAATTGCATGGCATGCACACTATGCCGGTAATTAAAAGCAACAATCACTTTTTTTCCTGTTTTCCTTTCGGCGTCCAGAATCCGTTTACATTTTACTTCGTCAGTTGTCAATGGCTTTTCTGTAATGACATTTGATCCTGCTTCCAGTGCTTTTACAATAAATTCATCGTGAGTGGAATCAACCGTTGTTACAATCACATAATCCGGTTTTGTTTTTTGCAGCATTTCATCAAAACTGCTGAACGTGGGACAGTTGGTTTTATACAGCTCTTTGGCATAAGCAAGGCGGCCGGGATTTATATCTGAAAGGCCAACAAATTCTACCAGCTCAGCAAAATTTGCCAGCATGGTTTTTCCCCAAAAACCAGTTCCCCTGACACCGGTACCTACCTGTGCCAGTTTTATTTTTGCACCGGCAGGTATCGCAAAGGATTCAAACGGGTGCAACAATAAAGATGCTCCGGCAGCAGCCGTGTAACCAAGAAATGTACGTCGTTCCATTATTTGTTTTTTAAAAGTTAATAAATTAATTAACCTGATCTGTTCTGAACCAATCTATGTCTGCAAAACCTGCATCGTTCGTATTATTTGTACGGGTAAAAAACATACCCACATTAACTCCCACCCATTTGCCGGGTTTGGCTGTAAACGGATTGCCTGCTTTACTGAAATTTTTTCCGTCTTCGCTGAAAGAAAATTCGCAAACAGCAACTGAAGTTACTTTTACTCTTATATAAATTGTTGAACTGTTGAATGACTGAATGGTTGTTTCATTTTCCCGTCCTCCTTTATCTGCATTATTACATTGATTAAAGCTGATGAAATTTCCTTCTTTTCTTTTTTGTAAGGAAATGAATGCATAATCACTTCCATGTACAATCAAACCGAATTGTTCGTTTTCATGTCTTGGCTTGAAATCCAGCTTTACAGTTACTAGAAATTCTTCAGCCGGAAATTTTTGTGCAAGAATATTTGGATAGTCCCACGCCGATTGGAGCGAATTATTTTTATAAACAGAAAACATCCGCAGGAAACCTGTTGAAGTTGTAAAAGCCCAGCCTTGTTTTGGATTAGCCTGCCATTGCCATTGCAAACCGATTTTGGTTGTGTTGAATTCATCAGAATCAGCAGGAGAATTTGACGGAGATGTTTTGTCAACATTTGGTTTTTTGTAAACCAACACAGGTTCGCCTATGCCATCGCTATTTTTATCAACTCCAATCACCGGCCAGTCGTTGATCCATCTCATCGGCTGTAAGTGAACGACTCTTCCATATGCTTCTCTATCCTGGAAATGCAGAAACCAGTCTTCGCCTGTTTGTGTAGTGATCCATGCTCCCTGGTGTGGCCCGTTAATAGTAGTTGAGCCTTGTTCCATCACTACTTTTCTTTCATAAGGACCATAAATATTTTTTGAACGCAGAACAGTTTGCCAACCCGTACTGACTCCTCCTGCCGGAGCAAAGATGTAATAGTAACCATTGCGTTTATAAAATTTAGGGCCTTCTATAGTCGGATCTTTTTCATGACCATCATAAACCATTACAGCATCTGCAATAACTTTTGTCCCATCTTTATTCAGTTCTTTCACTACGATAATGGATTTGATACCGGCCCGGCTGCCGGCATAAGCATGAACGAGATAAACTTTCCCTTCATCCCAAAGGGGACAGGGATCAATCAACCCTTTTCCTGCTTCCACAAGTATGGGTTCACTCCATGGGCCATAAATATTTTTTGCTTTAGTAAGATAAATTCCAAAATCGGGATCGGGATAATAAATATAAAATTCATTGTTGTAAAAACGAATGGATGGCGCCCATACACCACCGCCATGCTGCACTTTACTGAAATGATCTTCAGGAACCAAATTATTTAATGCATGACCAATTAGTTTCCAGTTGACCAGATCCTTTGAATGCAGTATAGGGATGCCCGGCGCCTGATTAAAGCTGGAAGAAATCATATAATAATCATTACCCACTCTGATGGCATCGGGGTCGCTGTAGTCTGCATGAATGATGGGATTTTTATAGTTGCCGTTTCCATTGTCTGCTACCCAGACTTTTGAAACAATTTGTTGTGTCTGTGTGGAAGACAATGCAAATGATAATGCTGATATGAAGATTATTTTTTTCATTGCAAAGGATTCCATCCGTTCAGCACCTGGCTGATTGTTATTTTTTTTGCTTCCTCATCAGAAAGTTGTTTTGCCCATTCAATTCTTTTTACCGGGTTTGATGAAGGTCCATAATTTTTATATTCGGCATACCGGGTGGTTTTATAATGATCCGTTTGATTCCAGTTGCTCCATCCTTCCGCTTTGATATGCGGGCCGATATACGTATTCATGAAAACAGTATGTGCAAATGGTCGCCAGGGCCTGCCCAGTGAAACATTGTGTAATGAAGTATCACCTGTAAGTACACAGTCATTAAAAATATATCCGAATTCTTTTTCTTCAGGTGTTGAAGCGGCGGTGATGTGAGAATTTTTTTTACTGTGAATATGACATTTTTCAAACCAGGCAGTAGCAGAACCAAAGATAAAATCAGTGGTTCCTTCGATATAACAGTTTTCATAATACTGCCTGCTTTTATCATTGTTGGTAAACAATACATCCTGGTTGCCTATAAAGCGGCAATTTTTAAATATGGCTTTGTCGCCATCCGATTCTACAGCTACCGCCTGCCCGGCAGTAAATCCGGCATCATTCTGAAAGGTTATATTTTTTGCAGTAACATGATCTGAGAGTATTTTAAAACTCCAGGATGTTCTGGTGTTGATGGTATCCCCTTGAGGAGAAAGTTTTCCTGTGTGATCATCATAAGTAAGAACCGTGCTGAATTTATTTTCACCGATCAGTGTTACAAAATTTTTTGTTGAGTCAAGCAAAAGTTTTTCCTTATACACCCCGTTACGGATATAAATGATTTGCTCTTTTGTATTTTTTATAGGAACTGCCTTCAATGCTTCCTGAACCGTGGTGAAATTTCCGCTGCCATCTTTTGCCACAATGATAATTGGAGCAGCCTCCTTTTCAAATACTTTTTTCAGGAACTGATCCATGAAATGAACCGTAGAATCAAACCAGGGTTCAAATAAAGGAAATGAATGGGGCGATCGGGCAAATGTTATTATTTCAGAAAAAACACCAAAATGATTCAACACATTTATAAAGTCTTCTCTGCCGGCATGCATTCGGCCAACTGAGCTATTAATGAATAAAGTTGGTGGGGTATGAAAACCCACATGTGTGAGCGGCGAACCCTGTTTCCATAATTCCGGTTTTTCTTTTTTAGAAAATCCAAACCAGTTGGTAGCTGCTGAAATCCGTTTGCTGTCATCTCCTTCCCCGGATTCAGGATGAATAAACGCAAGGATACCATCCATATCGATTACCGCATTTACCCGGCTCGAAACATTTTTTTCGCAACCATTCCCTTCAAATGTTTTTATGTTATTTGTGGCACCCATCATAGCGGCCAGTTCTCCACCGGCTGAATGGCCTGCAACAACAATTTTATTTGTATCAATATTATATTTAGCTGCATTTTTTCTTACCCAGCGGATAACAGATTTTATATCAAAAACACCTGCAGGATACAGCGCTTCCGTTGACAACCTGTATTCCGGAGTAAAACAAACATAACCGATTGAAGCCAGTTGCCGGGCCATTGTATGATGCAGCGATTTATTTCCGGTTCTCCAGCCACCTCCATGAATGATAATGATCGCTGTTCTTTTTATAGCAGCG
Source organism: uncultured Chitinophaga sp. (assembly GCA_964581455.1). GTDB lineage: Bacteria > Bacteroidota > Bacteroidia > Chitinophagales > Chitinophagaceae > VBAS01. Next base: position 11,636 of record CAZOOT010000091.1, read on the forward strand.
TTTTCTTTCGGGAAAAATGCATCAGTCAGAAGTTTCCTGTTTCCCTGTATGCAATACTGCATATCTTTTTCTTCTGCAACAGCTGCAGACCTGGTTTCTGTTATATATTTTGTTTGAGGATTTGTTTTTACTGAACTGGCATATGCACTATGAAGAGAATAGGAGGTATCAGGTTTGGAAGTAATTCCTGCTTTTGATTGTGAAAAAGCAAAACAGCTTACCAGGCAACAAAATAATATGGCTATGAGTTGCTTCATTAAAATTTACTTTTTTGCGGAGCTGATTATTCTTTCGGCCAACTCTGGTTTCAGCTCCCTGATCTCTTTCAATACAATTTGGGCAATCAGTCTTGCGCCGAGTTCATTGAAATGAGTATTGTCATCTCTTCCGTCGGGATAATTTGGATGTTCGCCGGGTTTTAATTGGAGAAAAAGTAATTTGGAATTCTCTTTTCCGAATTGCTGGTAGAGTGCTATACTTTTCTTATCAAGGTCTATTAAAGTGACATTTTGTTCTGATGCCACTTCCCGGGTAAGGGCCGAATATTCGAGATGTGTTTCAATTGTATTTCCGGCTGCATCAAATCTTCTTCGTGAAACTGGCGTTAACAAAACAGGAATGGCTTTTTTCTGCCTGGCCTCTTTTACAAATTTTGCCAGGATCATTTTAAATGTATCCGGTGTAGCATAGCGTTCCAGTTTTTCTTTGGCTTCATCGTTGTGTCCAAACTGGATAAAAACATAATCACCTTCACCGGCTTCATCATAAATGGATTTCCATAATCCTTCGCTAATAAATGTTTTGGTGCTGCGGCCGTTCTTTGCCCGGTTTACAACAGTAACAGATGAATCCCAGAAATGAACAAAGGGCATACCCCAACCGGTTTCGGGATAAGCTTTGGTTTCTTTGATACTCATAGTGGAATCACCTGCCAGGAAAATTTTTATTTTCTTTTTTTCAGGAAAAGCAAAAGACAGCAATCCAATGGTGAATATAAATAAAACAGTTTTTTTCATTTTATCAGTTGATTAATGTACACTTCAATGTTTGTGTAAGATGAATGTAAACTTCTTTTCGATGCATCAGAACCATCTGAAGGATTCAGGCCATTTTTTAGTTCCCATTCATCAGGCATGCCATCCCTATCCGTATCTTTTGGTGCCGGTATTGACTTCAAAGCTGGCCATGCATTTATGGTGAGTTCATAATCTGTACCGTGGGGGAATCCGCCCTGTACATCTATAAAATTGCCCGTTCTGTTTTTTACGTCATTAATAATTCTGGCATCCAGTGTATCTCTCCGAAAACTGGCACCTACAAATTTTAATACATCATTATATGCATCGATGGCTGTTTTTATCGGAATAGGAACAGAAAGAAATGCTTTGTCAACTACTGTTGCTTTTTTATCTGCTTCCGTTGCACCTTTAGGCATATCAATTCCCAGCCAGTTATTTTTTGAAACATCATTAGCCCCATCCACAGCATTTCCATTCACATACCATTTACCGAAGCCAATTGTTTCATTTTTGCCCGGGTTTGCAATTCTATACCGGACATTCTTATTGGTGCCGGGGCCATATTTGTAATAGTTATTAATAATATTGTATTGTCCTCCTTCACCGGCGTATGCATTATTATGTCCCCAGTTATAAATCACGTTGTTTCCAAAATCGACAAGCTCAGTTGCTGTATGTCTTATGCCATTGAACCGGGGAGTACGACTGATACAATGGGCAAACAAATTATGATGCGCTGATAAATGCAAGCCTCCCCAGATGCCACCAAATCCATGATGTTCGTAATCTTTATCACCCGTTTCAAAATGGTAAGAATAATTTAGCGGTTCAGAAATTAAATTCCACTGCAGTGTTGTACTATCTCCTGCATAAACACTAAATACTTCATCGGTGCTCCAGCTCATACTGCAATGATCAATAATGATATTTTTTCTTCTTCCTCCACCAAAAGCATCATCACCACCATTGCCATCTACCATACCACCCCGCTGATACTTATCCCCCATTCTAAATCTGATGTACCGGACAATTATATTATCTCCGCCTAACTGAACAGAATGGTCGGCCAGGCAAATTCCGTCTCCGGGAGCAGTTTGCCCTGCAATAGTTACATTGCCCCTGATAGAAATTTGTGTTTCAAGATGGATTGTTCCTGACACAGCAAAAACAATGATGCGCTTTTCTTTTGCCTCTGCTGCTTCACGAAAACTGCCGGTACCCTTATCATTTAAATTGGAAACAATGAAGATTTTTCCTCCGCGGCCACCGGTTGTGTATTTTCCAAATCCTTCAGCTCCCGGAAAAGCAATTTCTCTTTCTTCAACCTGTACGGTTACATTATTTTTTTGGGCACAACAGGAAAGTGAAAAAAATAAAGGAATAAGAAATGTATATTTTATGATTGTATTCATTTTTTCTTTTTAAAAAGAAGGCTGCTGCAGAAGCAGCAGCCTGTTGAATGTTGGACAAAGCGCCAGAATAATCAAATTAAGAATTATAACAATCCCGGACTTAAATTATTATTTAAA
>CAZOOT010000092.1:0-14107 GCA_964581455.1 uncultured Chitinophaga sp.
TTATTATTCAGGGAAACTGAGTCATTGTGGAGTCAATTCTTTCCAGTTGGTAAGGATCGGGGGTTATTGGAAAATACAATACCTGGTAGATACCCGCAGAAGACAGGGTTGTGAATAAAGAACCCCGTCGTAGAAACGACAGGGTCTAAACCAAAACCAACTGCTTATGAGAAATTTATGACTGTTTAAATGTTTTCTTATTTTATTTTAATCTCTTTTGCTTCTTCTCTGACTTCCTTTTTCCTCGGAAGGTTTAAAGTCATCACTCCATTGACGTAAGAAGCTTCTATACCAGTTGCATCAATTTTATCATCAATTGTGAAAGAACGTTTAAAACTCCGATAACTGTATTCACGCCTGATTTGTTTCTCTGGATTTAGTTTCTCATCACCCGTTTTTTCATCAACTTTTTTCTCGGCTGATACTGTTAAAATATTTGCATCCAGGTTTACTTTAAAATCAGTTTTATTAAATCCCGGTGCAATTATTTCTATTAAATAGGCATCGCTCGTTTCCCTGATATTTACAGGAACAAATCCATTTTTCGAAATGGTACCTGGATTTTCATTAAGCAAATCCGGTAATCCGTTAAACAATTCGTCTACAAAATTGTTAACAGTTCTTACAAAAGGTCTGTTGTTAATTTTTACGTATGTCATAGTTGTGTTTTTTAAATAAATAATTTGATACGTAAGTAGTTTCCCAAACAATATACCACTGGTAATTGTTCTTGTTTTCTCTGCCGCTTTGTATCCAGAAACTAAAAACTAAAGACAGAATTTCCGAATTAGGAAAAAATTTCTGACAGATTAACAATCAAAGATGCAGAGTTGAAATCGGCTAATGAATTTTGTCTACTTTTGCAACTTAAATAAAATAAAAAATGTATCCAGAAGAAATAGTAATACCTATGAAAGAAGAGCTAACTGAACATGGCTTTTCAGAATTATTATCTGCAAGTGAAGTAGAAAATCAGCTTTCTAAAGAAGGTACCACATTGGTAATGATTAATTCAGTATGTGGCTGTTCAGCCGGATCAGCAAGACCTGGCGTATTGATGGCAGTAATGAATAGTGAAAAAAAGCCTGATCACCTGGCTACAAGTTTTGCCGGTTTTGATATAGAGGCAGTGCAAAAGCTCAGGGAATTTTTATTGCCATATCCTCCCTCATCTCCGGCAATTGCACTTTTCAAAAATGGCCAGTTGGTTCATTTTATAGAAAGGCACCAGATAGAAGGCAGGCCGGCACAAATGATTGCCTCTAATCTTGTAAATGCGTTTGAGCAATATTGCAATTAGTTTGACCTGGTTTTTGAAATTTAGGATTTATTCTTTAGCGGGATACTAAATGCTATCTTTTAGTATATTCGCCAGTTATCATTTTAAAACCAACTAATTAGTAGCTGATGTATCCCAATCTTTATTATGCATTCCGTGATCTTTTGGGTGTTGAGTGGTCGGCATTAAGAATTGTAAACTCTTTCGGCTTTTTTGTTGCATTGGCCTATATCATTGCTGCCGCAATCCTGGCTTCAGAACTAAAGCGAAAAAGTAAGCAAGGCCTACTTCAGCCTACGGAGGTCCAGGTTATGGTGGGTAAACCTGCAACATTCACTGACCTTTTTCTGAATTTTTTATTGGGCTTTTTCCTCGGGTATAAAATCCTGGCCCTTTTCATAATGGACAAATCTGTTACAGATGATCCGCAGGCTTTTATTTTTTCAGAAAGAGGAAGCCTGCCTCTAGGAATACTTTTAGCACTTTTATTTACAGGTTTAAAATGGTGGGAAAAGAAAAAGCAGCAGCTTGAAAAACCTGAACTAAGAAAACTTAGAATCTGGCCTCAGGACAGGGTTGGAGAAATTACAATCCTTGCACTTGTTTTTGGATTACTTGGGGCAAAGCTGTTTGATACATTTGAAAACTGGAGTGATTTTATTGCAGATCCTTCCAGTTTATTTTCAGCAAGAGGACTCACCTGGTATGGTGGACTTATCTGCGCTTCCCTGGCAATTTGGTGGTTTGCAAAAAAACATAAGATCGGATTTTGGCATTTGAATGATGCTGCTGCACCCGCTTTGATGATGGGCTATGCTTTTGGAAGAATAGGTTGCCATATCTCCGGTGACGGAGATTGGGGAATTGAGAATTTTTCTCCAAAGCCTTTCAGTTGGTTGCCTGATTGGATGTGGGCCTATAATTATCCAAATAATGTAAATGAAGCTGGTGTGAAGATAGAAGGATGTTTAGATGCAAGGTATTGTTACCAACTGGAGCATGCTGTTTTCCCAACCCCGTTTTATGAAACTGTAATCTGCCTTATATTATTTATGATTATTTGGTCACTTAGAAAGAAATTTACCATTCCTGGTACTCTTTTTGCGTTCTACCTGGTGTTGAATGGGTTGGAGCGGTTTTTTATAGAAAAAATCAGGGTAAATATCCAAATAAATGTTTTTGGGATTGAAATGACACAGGCTGAATTGATTTCTGGTTTATTAATAATTACCGGTTTAGGGCTCTGGTATTATTTATATCGAAAAAACAAATCAGCCAGTACCTGATATCCACATTTATGATTGGATGATTCAAATCATTTTTCAAAAAAATAATTCTTTAACTATTCACCGTAAGTCAATACTGGCAAGGTTTTACGGCGATAATATTTTTATTAAATTAAAAATTTGAATATTTTTTGAAAGTTTTTTCCACAATGACTATGATAAACGGTCATTGTAATATACCTTTGTAAATAGATTTAGACGGTGTAATTAACTTACCCTTTGCAACTTTCCTATCACTAACCGACTCTTATTTTTTTATTAACAACTTATAATAAACATCATTATGAGGCAGCTGAAAATTGCTACCCAGATTACTAACAGGGATTCTCAGGCAGTTGAAAAATATCTTCAGGAAATTTCCAAGATCCCAATGATCAATCCGGAAGAAGAAACAACTTTGGCACAAAGGATAAAGATGGCTCACAGGAGCCCTGTAGATGCGCAAAGAGCTTTGGATAAATTAGTTCAGGCTAACCTTCGTTTTGTAGTCTCAGTAGCCAAACAATATCAACATCAGGGCTTATCACTCAGTGACCTGATCAATGAAGGCAATCTTGGTTTGATCAAGGCTGCTCAGCGTTTTGATGAGACAAAGGGTTTCAAATTCATTTCTTATGCAGTTTGGTGGATCCGCCAGTCTATTCTACAGGCTTTGGCCGAGCAGGGAAGATTGGTTCGTTTACCGCAAAACAAGATCGGTACCTATAATAAGGCTAATAAGGCTTATATGGCTTTTGAGCAGGAACATGAAAGAGAGCCAAGTACAGAGGAATTAGCCGAGATACTTGAAATGAGCGAAACAGAGATTAATAACATATTTCAGAGCAATACACGTCACACCAGTTTGGATGCACCAGTGCATGAAGCTGAAGATGTGGCAATGGGTGATTTAATGGAAGGTGGCGACGATACAGATGACAATGTGATGAAAGATTCTTTGAGAAATGAAATTCGCCGCATTCTTAAATCACTTTCTCCAAGAGAAGCAGAAATCGTTAATGCTTATTTTGGTTTAGATGGTGAAAACGGTGTAACTATTGAACAAATCGGGCAGAAATATGATCTGACAAAGGAACGTATCCGCCAGATCAAAGAAAGAGCTATTAAACGTTTACAAAAAGCTCGATACAGCAACGCATTAAAGGCTTATTTAGGGTAAATAAATTGATGGGTTAATCTTAACAGCTCCCCGATTTAATCGGGGGGCTGTTTTGTTTTTGTTAAGGCTGATCTAAGGATCGAAATTTAGACAGCACAGATTAACTTTGTTCCACTATTATGAACTATCGGATTTTGTTATTATTTCTGGGTTTGTTAATGTTTTCTTGTGAAAAAGGAGTGGAGTTTGAATTGATAGAGTCAGCACCAAAATTAGTAGTAGAGGCAACGATTGAAAACGATCAGCCACCTGTTGTGATTCTTTCAAAAAGCCTCAACTATTTTTCCAGTATTTCCTCAGATATCCTGGCTAAGAGTTTTGTGAGAAATGCAGAAGTTTTTATTTCAAATGGCAGCAATACACATAAACTGAAAGAATATACACAACAGTTGGGAAACGGTTATACATTCTATTATTATTCTATTGATTCAGCTAATCTCGCTACAGCATTTAGCGGGAAAATAAATAATCAATATAATTTAAGAATTGCCTGGGAAGGAAAGGAATATACTTCTGTAACCCGAATTCCCAGGATCACTAAAAAAATTGACTCGCTTTTCTGGAGGCAGACCCCGGGTAGTTCACCGGCAAACAAAGTAGTATTAATGGTAAAAGCTACAGACCCCCCAGGCTATGGGGATTATATCCGCTATTTTACTAAAAGGAACAGGGAGCCGTTTTATCCGGCCGTTAATTCTGTTTTTGATGACCAGATCATTGACGGAACTACATATGAAGTAGAAGTGGAAAGAGGAGTTGACAGAAGTATTGAATTAAAGGAAGGGTTTACTTTTTTTGATAAAGGCGATACGGTAGTTTTTAAACTCTGTAATATTGAAAAACCCGTTTTTGAATTCTGGCGTACAATGGAATTTAGTTATAGTAGTGTTGGCAATCCTTTTTCTTCACCAACAAAAGTTCTGGGAAATATCAGCAATGGGGCATTGGGATATTTTGGTGGATATGCTTCACAATACAGGAGTATCATTATTCCAAAGTAATAGTTTCATATTTATGTTCACATGTCTTGAATACGACCAATTTATTTGACGATTTACAATTAATTTTGCAATTCAATCAATTCCCTCTCTCAATTGAGAGGGAATTTTATAAAATTTCATATAAGAATGGAGAATAAAGAAACTGAGAAAGTACATTGTTTGATCATAGGTTCCGGTCCGGCAGGATATACTGCAGCAATCTATGCTGCCCGTGCAAATATGAAACCTGTTTTATACCAGGGTTTGCAACCCGGAGGTCAGTTAACCATCACTACGGAAGTAGAAAACTATCCGGGATATGCTAATGGGGTACAGGGCCCGGAAATGATGATAGATTTTGAAAAGCAGGCTCACCGGATGGGATCAGACAACCGTTATGGGATTGCCACTAAAGTTGATTTTTCAAAAAAACCTTTCAAAGTTGAGATCGATGAAGAAAAATGGATTGAAGCTGATGCAGTGATCATTGCAACCGGTGCATCGGCAAAATGGCTGGGAATTGAAAGCGAACAAAGGTTGAATGGTTTTGGCGTAAGTGCCTGCGCAGTTTGCGATGGGTTTTTCTTTCGTGGAAAAGAAGTAGCAATTGTTGGCGCTGGAGATACTGCAGCTGAGGAAGCTTTATACCTGAGTAAACTTTGTACAACAGTTCACATGTTTATCCGTAGGGATGAAATGCGTGCCAGCAAAGTGATGCAGGACAGGGTTTTGAATACTGCAAATATCAAAGTGTACTGGAATACTGATACTGATGAAGTGTTAGGTGAATCAAAAGTAGAAGGAGTAAGAATTAAAAATAATAAGACAAATGAGACGCAAACTATTCCTGTCAACGGATTTTTTGTAGCGATCGGTCATCAGCCAAACTCTGAAATTTTTAAAGAGTGGTTGGAAATGGATGATGCAGGGTATATAAAAACTATTCCCGGTACTACTAAAACTAATGTGGAGGGTGTATTTGCATGTGGTGATGTGCAGGATAAAATTTACCGACAGGCAGTAACAGCTGCAGGCACCGGATGTATGGCTGCCTTAGATGCGGAACGCTATCTAAGTGCAAAGGGGTTAGTTTAATTGTTAATTTGTTTAATTGTTAATTAGTTTAATGAGTGATTTTATTATAGAATTGAAGCAACTTTATTTTTATTCATTTCATGGTATATATGAAGAGGAAAAAATAATAGGTGGAGAATTTGGTGTTGATCTTTCTGTCAGACTGAATTCTGAAAATAAAAAGATCAATTCTATTAATGATACAATAAACTATGCCACACTTTACGAGATTGTAAAGGAAGAAATGAGCCAGCCAAGAGAATTATTGGAAACCATTGCACAAACAACAACGGAAAAAATTCACATTAAATTTCCACACGCCAATGAAATTGAGATCATGATTGAAAAAAAGAATCCACCTATAAATAATTTCTCAGGATCTGTAGCAGTAAATTTTAAAAAAAAGTTTTAATTTATTAAATCACTTTCTTCGTCCATCTTCCGCTTTTCATATAAATTAAGGAAAGAATCAGCAAGACACCCCAATAGAGAAGTTCTGATGACCAGATCCATACCAAAGAAAAATTCCAGACATTAAAAATCAAGTAGACATAACTGGAGTAAAGTAATATAGCAACAACTTCGATGTACAGGTTAATTTTAGAATTGCCGCTACCAGTAACAGCATTTAACCATACAGTGGCTGCACTCATTCCCATAACTCCTGTTGTTACCATCCGGATTACAGGAATAGCTTCATCGTTAAATCCGGCAGACTGATCATAAACCAGGAGAAAAATTTCAGGAAATAAATTTATAATTACACAAAGTGCAAATGTAAACAGCAAGCTGAGCTTCATAATCTTGTTCACCAGGTAGATCACTTTTTCTTTCTTTCCCTGCCCGATCACATTGCTAACCATACTATTTGTAGTATTGGCAAAAGCCCAACTGAAAATGCCGATAAGTCCGAATATATTCCGCATGGCATTGCTGATAGCCAGTGGCCGTTCACCTTTATTCTCAATCATAATATAAAAGAATAACCAGCCAATTATACTAATACCCCATTGCAAAACCAGGGGAATAGATTGGCGAAATACATGTGCTGCCAGTGATGCATTGTATTTAAGATAAGAGAAAAGCGAAAATTGAATGTTGAATTTTTTATAAAAGAAAACAGCAAACACTACTGCAGCTGCAATTAATTCAGCCCCGATTGATGCATAAGCAGCACCATTAAAGCCAAGTTCAGGGAATCCCCATTTGCCAAAAATTAAAACATAATCAAATAAAATATTAAGCCCCGCCTCTGTTATGAATGCATACTTCATGAATTTTGTATTGTTCGTACCAATCAATAATCCATTTCCTAATTGAAAAAGATAAAGAAATGGTAAGCCCCAGATTCTGATCTTCATAAAATCAATTGCTTGTTTTTCCACAGCAGTTGATTGAAGACTTATGGATAAAAAATAAGGAGCAAAAAGATAAGTGAGCAAAATAGCGCCGCCGGCAAAAAACATTGCTATCCACATGGCCTGGGCAAAGGTTTTTCCGATTTCTTCCGGCCTGTTTTCTCCGGCTCTGCGTGATACAATTGCCTGCAATCCGCTGTTAAGTCCATTACCGATTAATGCAGGCACCATGTAAAATACTCCTGTAATTCCGGCTACTCCTAATTCAGTTTCGCCCAGCCAGCCAAGAAAAACATTGTTGGTTAAATAATTTAATTGCGGGACCACCATGGCTAGCGCAATTGGCAATGCGATTTTCAGGATCTGCCTGTTACTGATATCAACCTGTAATTTATTATGAACCGGTCCTTGTGCCATTTTTAGATGGGATGCAAGTTAAGTGAGAGTTGTGATTTGAAATAGGTTTACAAGATATCAATTACTAAGTCAATGAAGCAATATTGGTTTAGAAAATTTGTTTTAACATTGCACGAAGTCAAATAAAGTATTTTGAATCCAACTTATCATATAAAGACGGAAGAAGTTATAGACCCTGCAGAAGCAATTTTGCTCATGAATGCCGGTGGAAATTTTTTTAGTTTTGCTTTGATGAGAATGCAGTCAAAAGAGATCATTGAATTTGGCTATTATTCTATCCCAAACGGAGATGAGGAAAGCTGGTCTGATTTTTTTGAAAATAAAAATTTTCTAAAGGACAAATATTCTCATTCGGCTATCTCTTTAAACCTTGCAGAATCTATGTTGGTCCCGGCAGACTATAGTCATGTAGAGGAATTACAACCAAAACTGGATCTGATATTTGGACAAAATTTTCATGCCATTACAATTACCGAGCATTTACCTGAATGGGAGATGACACATATAACCAGGGTGGATGAGTCACTCCATACTGTTGTTAAAAAATGTTTCCCCTCAGCTCATGTGTGGAGTATGAATTCTGTTTTGCTGAAAAATGTAAAAAGCCAATATCAAAATTCAATACTGGTTGATTTCAGAACTGATGAATTTTCAGTTCTGGTATTTAGTGCCGGAAAATTACAATTGCTGAGATCATTTTCTTATTCTTCACCTGAAGATGTGCTTTATTATCTGTTAAAGATCTGTTCCCTGACAGGATTATCACAGCAGGAAGTGAGCATTATATTAGCGGGCTTGATCGAGAAAAATTCTGCAGTTTTCAGAGAGCTTTATAAATATTTTATCCATCTGGAATTTGAAGACCTGCCTGCAGAGATAAGCATCGCAGAAGCATTGTATGAATGTCCACGTCACTATTTTTCATCCATTAGTAAATTGGCCACATGCGTATTATAGGAGGTGAGTTGGGAAGCAGGAGGATTCATCCACCGGCAAATATGCCACATACAAGACCAACTACGGATATTGCAAAAGAAGGACTCTTCAATATCATCGAAAATAATCTTGATATTGAAAATCTGAAAACACTCGATCTCTTTGGTGGCACAGGTAATATTTCCTATGAATTGGCCAGCAGGGGAGCAAGAGATATCAGTATTGTGGAAAAAGACAGCAAGATGTATGAATTTATTAAAAAAACATCCGCGGAGCTGAAATTGAAAAATTTTAAAGTGCTGAAGGCAGATGTCTTTAAATTCATTAACCAGGCTTCTGAAAAGTATGATTTCATCTTTGCCGGACCTCCCTATGCTTTGGAAAATATTGATGACCTGCCAAAACTAATTTTCGAAAAAGAATTATTAAACTTTAAAGGCTGGTTTGTTTTGGAACATACACCAAGAAATGACTATAAAAATTTTCCTCATTATTCTACTGAAAGAAATTACGGAACAACGATTTTTTCAATATTTACTGAGAAGAGAACAATTAACGTTTAGCACAAAACCAGGATAGTATACTTTTTGAGGTATTCATTAGTCAATTTCAGAAAATATCCAGGTAAAACGATAAATATAGAGTTTCAATTGATGCTTTCCTTCCGGTTTTCTACCTTCCCTGTAATTAATTCCTTTTACAGCATCTTACTGCTTTCATAATCCTTCTTATCTTTAATTCATCACATTCATTCAAACAGTGTCAATCCACGTTATCATATGCTTAAGAATGAAGCCAGGAAATATTTCAGGGAGAAGCGATCTTCATTAAGCGTACAGGAACGGATGAAGAATGATGATCTGTTATTGATACAATTACAAACCCTGGCCCTTCCGTCCATTACATTCCTTTTATCCTATTGGCCCATGGAGGAATTACAAGAGCCAAATACGCATTTGTTCACAGATTATCTGGAATTTCAAAATCCTGAAATGATTCTGTGTTATCCAAAAACTGATTTCAATTCGAATACTATGCTGGCTATACAAACCAATGATGATACCCGGTTCAGAAAAAATAAACACAATATTTATGAGCCGGAAAACGGGGAATTGGTGAATGCCATGGGTATCGATATGCTGTTGGTTCCTTTGCTGGCATTTGATAAAAAGGGCTATCGTGTGGGTTATGGAAAAGGTTTTTATGACCGTTATTTATCTCAATGCAGATCTGATTGCATGAAAATTGGTTTTAGTTATTTTGACCCGGTAGATGCTATTGAAGACAGCAATGAATTTGACTTACCTTTAGATCTTTGTGTAACCCCTGCAACAGTTTATGTATTCTAATTTTTTCCTGAAATCATTCCGGATACTTTTATTTCCAATGGCAATAGTTTATTGGCTGGTAATTTATGTCCGTAATATGCTTTATAATAAAAAAATTCTTTCTACCAGTTCATTTGGTATGCCCCTTATCTGTGTCGGGAATTTGTCTGTTGGTGGTACTGGTAAATCACCAATGGTGGAATACCTGGTGAGAATTCTGAAAGATGAATTTAAAGTAGCTACTTTAAGCAGGGGATATAAAAGAAAAACAAGGGGATATGCTCTGGCAAATGAGTTTTCAAATGCATTGGAAATAGGGGATGAGCCCATGCAGTTTTATTTGAAATTCCCGGATGTACCGGTGGCAGTAGGAGAGGAAAGGCTGGAAGCAATACCTCAGCTATTGCATGATAAACCGGAATTGGAATGTATTATTCTGGATGATGCATTTCAGCACAGGGCAATAAAGGCAGGGCTTAATATTCTTCTTACTGATTGCAATAATCTTTTTACACATGATTTTTATCTCCCAACCGGAGATCTCCGTGACCTGAAATCCAGTTACAAAAGAGCTGAGATCATCATTGTGACCAAATGTGATCCCGGACTTACACCTGCTAAAAGGAAAGAAATAACAGATGACTTAGATCCTCTTCCGGAACAAAAAGTTTTTTTTACTGCCAATAAGTACACCGATCCGTATAAAATTAATGATCAGCAGGCAACAATCAGACTGAATTCAGAATTGGATGTATTATTGGTAACCGGCATTGCCAATCCCTCACCTCTCAAAGAATTTTTGAAAGATATTGCAGGAACTTATTACCTGTTACATTTTCCGGATCATCATATATTTTCAATTGACGATTGGAAAGAAATAAAAAAAAGATATGAAGAAATAGAAAGCAATAATAAAATAGTATTAACTACTGAGAAGGATGCTGTACGTTTGGTTAAGTTTGGGGAGGAGCTTAATGATATACCGCTATATATATTGCCGATCGAGCATCATTTTTTATTTGATGAACAAGAAGAATTTTTGACAATTGTAAAAGCATTTATTAAGGATTTCAAATTCGTGAACAAAGATTAAATATGGGAAGAAAGAATTCAAAAAAGAAAAAACAGGAAAAGCCAAAACAAAAGCACAAAAAAGCTTTTGATCCTTCCTTGAAAGGTGTATTGGATATCAGCCGCTCAGGTACTGGTTTTGTAGTAGTGGAAAACATGCCGGTAGATATCCTGGTGCGACCCGGTGATTTTGGTACTGCAATGCATGGAGACACGGTTCGTGTAACTGTAAAAGAATCGAAGAGCAGAGATAAAAGACAAAGAGGCGTGATCGTAGAAGTGCTGAACAGGAAACAAAAAGATTTTATTGGCACATTGGAAATGAAAAAACTGAATCCGGGTGAGCCGGAGAGCAGGGGATTTGCTTTTTTTATTCCTGATTCTGACAAACCCATGCCGGATATATTTATTCCCAGGGCCGGGTTTAATGGCGCTAAAGACCGTGACCGGGTGGTAGTAAAAATATTGGAATGGGAAAAATCCGGCAAGCGGCCGGTTGGTGAAGTAGTTACAGTACTGGATAAGGAAGATGAGAACGATATTGCCATGAAAGAAATTTTATTGCAACATGGATTTCCGCTGAATTTTCCTGATGATGCATTGGAAGAAGCTGCCAGGATTCCCGAATTGATTTCGAATGAAGAAATAAAAAAGAGAAAAGATATCAGGGACATACTCACTTTCACGATCGATCCACTCGATGCTAAAGATTTTGATGATGCAATTTCCTTTCAATTACTGAAAAACGGAAATTATGAAATTGGTGTTCATATTGCCGATGTAAGCCATTACATTGAAGCAGGATCTGCTCTGGATAATGCTGCCTACGAAAAAGCTACTTCAGTTTATCTGCCGGACAGGGTAAATCCCATGTTGCCCGAACATATTTCCAATGTGCTTTGTTCGCTCAGGCCAAAAGAAGATAAACTTTGCTTTTCTGCAATTTTTCAGATTTCAGCAAAAGCTGAAATTAAACAATATTGGTTGGGGAAAACAGTAATTCATTCTGATCATCGTTTTACTTATGAGGAAGTACAGGAAATAATAGAATCTAAAGATGGTTTATACAGGGATGAAATTCTTATCTTAAATCAGCTTGCACAAAAATTACGGAATGACCGTTTTAAAAAAGGTGCCATCAGTTTTTCCTCTCAGGAAGTTCGGTTTAAACTGGATGAGAACAAGAAGCCCATCGGGATCATGATCAAAGAGAGTAAAGAAGCTCATCAGTTGGTTGAAGAATTCATGCTGCTGGCTAATCGGTTTGTTGCAGAAAACCTGGGGAAGATAAAGCTGAATGATAAACCCCTTCCAATTCCATATCGCATTCATGATGATCCGGATGAGGAGAAGCTGTTGCCTTTTATAGCGTTCGCAAAAAAATTCGGGCATAATTTCAATACATCTTCTCCTGATGCAATTGCGGCATCATTCAACCTGATGTTAAAAGAGGTAAAAGGAAAACCGGAGCAGCATGTATTGGAAAGATTGGGCATAAGGACAATGGCAAAGGCAAAATATACAATTGAGAATGTTGGCCATTATGGATTAGGGTTTGAGCACTATTGTCATTTCACTTCACCGATTCGCCGTTATCCGGATATTATGGTTCACCGGATATTGGAACAGGCATTAAAAAACAAGATAACACCGGATAAAAAGTTGGAAGAAAAATGTAAACATTGCAGCAACCAGGAAAGATCTGCAATGGAAGCAGAAAGAGCTGCAAATAAATACAAGCAGGTTGAGTACATGAAGAATTTTCTGGGAGATGAGTTTGAGGCTGTAGTAAGTGGTGTTTCTGCTTTTGGTTTTTGGGTGGAAACTGTAGAACATAAATGCGAGGGGCTTGTAAGTATAAACAGTCTTACAGAGTATGACGACTTTAAACATGTGGAAGCTGAGTATTGTTTAGCAGGAGTAAGAACAGGAAGAGTTTTCAGAATGGGAGATAAAATCTGGATTAAAGTTGTTGCAGCCAATTTAACAAAGCGGCAACTGGATTTCGAGTGGGTGGTTGCAAGTGGATTGAAAGAAGTAAAAAAGAAGGGCAAGAAGTAGGGATTTGGAAGCCGGGAGTAAGGAGTCAGGAGTCTGAAGTCAGAGGTCGGAAGTCAGAAGTCAGAAGTTGGTTTATTGAGAGTATAGTTTTTTTGTATAAAAATCAGACTTCATACATCAGACATCAGACTTCTTACCTCATATTTCATTTAATAATATTCAGAAAACAAGAACTATGCAGTCATTCGAAAATTTATCAAAACAGTTTACAGGACATTTTGCAAAAAGTCATTTTCCGGAACAACCGGCAACATTGTATGAACCGAATGAATATTTTATAAGATTAGGTGGTAAAAGAGTTCGTCCTGTTCTGTGCCTGATGGGTAATGAATTATTTGAAGAAATTTTTCCGGATGCATGGCATGCCGCCACTGCTATCGAACTCTTTCACAATTTTACATTAATTCATGATGATATAATGGATGAAGCTCCACTTAGAAGGGGAAATGAAACTGTTCATACAAAGTATAATAAGAATACTGCATTGCTGGCAGGCGACGTGATGCTGGTTAAGGCGTATGAATATCTGAATAAGATCAGCACTCCTTATTTAAGAAATGTAATGACTCTTTTTAATAAAACAGCGATCGAGGTTTGTGAAGGGCAGCAGCTGGATATGGATTATGAAAAACTAAATGAAGTAAGCCTGGAAGATTATATCAGGATGATTGAACTGAAAACATCTGTTGCTTTGGCAGCAAGCTTGCAGGTAGGTGCATTATTGGGGGGAGCAGGAGAAAGAAACCAGAATCTTTTATATGAATTTGGAAGGAAATTAGGCATTGCATTTCAGATCCAAGACGATTACCTGGATGTTTTTGGTGATCCGGAAAAATTTGGCAAACAACTGGGAGGAGATATTTTGGCCAACAAAAAAACATTTCTTCAAATACATGCACTTCAAAATCCGAAAGTAAAAAATGAATTGCTGAAGTTGATGCTTAAAAATCCGGATAATAAAGTAAAGAGAGTAATTGAGATCTATCGTGAATGTAAAGCAGATGAATGGGCCATTAAATTAAAAATAAAATACCTGGATGAAGCAATGAATCATATGGAAGACATAGCAGTTCTTTCAAAAAGAAAGGAACCGCTTATAGCGCTGGCTCAGTTTCTGGTTAAAAGGGAATATTGATTCCCATTAAAATGATTAATTAA
>CAZOOT010000093.1:0-11134 GCA_964581455.1 uncultured Chitinophaga sp.
ATTAAAAAAATGCAGCAGGATCTGCCAGTAAAAACACCTACTATTTTAAAATAATAATCACAAATTAGTAATACTACTAAGTTAATTTACCGCTTAGGGTTTTTTCATTTTTAAAAACTTAACTAAGTACAACAGAATACTTTATTTTACGTTTTATTCAAGATGAAAAAAGTATTCGTACCTGTAATTTTACTTTTCATTTCTGCCGGAAATTTATTTGCTCAAACTCTTTGTCCGGGGGGAGGATCTACACTATCAGCTTCAGTTACTGTAGCTCAGTCCTGGTTCTATAATTGTGAAACCGGAACATCCTGTAACGGCGGAGTAAATTTTGATAACCGTCCGGCTTGTGAACCAGATGTTGCCATGGATCTTTGTGCCCCTGCTCCTTCCTGTACCATTAATTCGCAGGATCAATCAGATTTATGGTTTAATTTTTATGCTACAGGTGCCAATGCAGTTATCAATGTGCTTCAAAATGTTTCTTTTGTGGTAGGTATACAGGCCTTTTCTGGTGGACCCGGATGTGGCACCTTAACTGAGATTGGTTGTGTAAAGTCCGGTGGTCCCAGTAGCGGCGCTACTTTAACTCTTAGTCTTTCAAATCTTGTTACAAATCAACAATACTATTTCCGGGTATTTGGAAGTGCCCCTCCATTTTCGCAGCGTACCGGAATAGTTTGTTTTTGCGGATCATCCGGACTGGGTAGCCAGGTAGTACCGGTTGTATTAACAAGTTTTAAAGCATCAGTGCAGAAAAAAAATAATGTGGTAATGAACTGGGCAACTGCTTCCGAAAGTAATAATCGGTTTTTTGATGTGGAACAAAGTACGGATGGTGTAAATTTTTCATTTGTCAGCCGGATTGCAGGAAAAGGAACTACATCCAGTGTTACCAAATACAGCATTACTGATTCCTATGTTACTCCCGGCACAAAATATTACCGATTGAAACAAGTGGACCTTGATGGAAAATTTACTTATTCAGAGATCATTTCCATTTTCATTGAAAGCACAAAAAAGTTAAACCTGGTTCAGATTTCGGGCCAGCTGATTGTAGAATCAGGAGAAAATATGGAAGTAGCGCTGATGAACAGTTCTGGCAGGCTGATCAATTATTATTCATTAAAACAAGGCAGAAATAATATTTCACTTTCCAATTTGCCGGCTGGCATGTATTTGTTACGAAGTAAAGATGAAGGTGACTCCTGGAAATTCAATAAAACATATTAAAGTTTCCTGGTCAGGTTTTTTTAAATTTGCATTTATCTTATGAATGCACTTGTATCTTACTCTATCAATGAAAACAATTTTGTTTTAAGTCCGGAAAGAACAATCTTTTGGGAAAAACAAAATACACTCATCCTTGCTGACCTTCATATTGGCAAATCGGGACATTTCCGCAAATCCGGAATTGCAGTTCCGCAAAAAATTTACCAGGAAGACCTTCAGCGTTTGTTTACACAGATCCTTTATTGGAAAGCTGATAAAATGGTGATCGTAGGTGACCTGTCACACAGCAGGAGTAATAAAGAAATGGAGCTATTTAAAAGATGGAGAAAAGATTTTTCATCACTCACGATTCACCTGGTAAACGGCAACCATGATATATTGAATGAAAGCTGGTACGAAGAAATGAATATCACCAGGAGCGACCAGTTACTTATAGATGGATTTTCTTTCTGTCATGATCCGGAAGATATCAAGATCAATTTAACAAAAAAAAATCCCTATACATTCAGCGGGCATTTACACCCGGGCATTAATATTAAAGGAATGGGAAAGCAAACATTACAATTTCCCTGTTTCTATTTCAAAAACAGTTATGCAATGCTTCCGGCATTCAGCCGTTTTACAGGTTATTCAAAAGTAATACCCAAAAAAGGTGAAAATGTTTTTGCCATTGTTGAAAATGGCATTCTGCAAGTGCAGTAATCAGCGTTTCTTTTTTAACTGGTTATAATCCAGAAAATATATAAAACGTACTGTTATTTCGTTTCCGTGCCTTAAGCCAACCAGTTTTCCCAGGTTACTGAAATAATCAAAATTTTCTCTTCCATCCA
The DNA here is from genome assembly GCA_964581455.1 of uncultured Chitinophaga sp. Taxonomy (GTDB): domain Bacteria; phylum Bacteroidota; class Bacteroidia; order Chitinophagales; family Chitinophagaceae; genus VBAS01. The sequence goes on from CAZOOT010000093.1 coordinate 2,064, forward strand.
CAAATTCATCGTTTCCAAGAAAATTTTTCCATCCTACTACAAGCCGGCTGCCAAGACGAAAATCCCATGTAAAGAAAGCATCGAGGTTGAAGAAGTTTTCGTTTTGATTCCGGTCAAAAATAAAGAATGGATTGATGGGTTCACCATCCGGAGATACATTAAAAAACCGGTTGTATAATACTTTACTCCAGTTATGTCTGGCTCTCATGGTAAGATTGGATCTGGATGTAAAATTATAGCTACCTGAAAAAATGGAAGTAATGTCTTTATAATCTACAAAGGCTATTATCGGCTCTCCGTTTACCCGTCTGCCGGCATATACAATGTATTCTGTTTCTATTTCTTCCCGCCAGCTTGTTTCTAAAGTTAATTTATTGCTGAGGCGGTAACGTAATCCAAGAGTGGCAAGATGATATTCATGCAAGGGGTCATTATGAAAATAACCATGCAAATATTTATAACTGATGAAAATTCTTTTACGGCTATCCGAACTTCCTTCAATAGAAGCAAAACTCCAGGCCGGCCTTTTTACAAATCGTCCCGGCGTATTCAAAACAAAATAATCGTGTTCATCACGGGGCGATGAACCCAAACTAATTTTCACATCCCAGAAATTTTTCAGCACCCAAAATGCATCTGCATTTAACCGGAGATGTGTGTATGCATAAGGCTTATAAAGCAAGCCGTAGTTTGCAGATAAACTATAACTATAAGTAAGAAAATGTCCTTTGGGTTGAAATTGATTGTAACTCATTTTGCCCTGGTAGGTCACTTCATTATTTGCCGGTAAAATACCCAGGTCATTAGGATCGTATTTGTCTGATTCAATCAGGTTCTGAACGAAATATTGAAACTTCCCGCTTACTTTTCCTAACCTGAGGAAGGTACTATAACCGTCATATCCATTCGCACCAAAAATTTTGCTGTAACGGGCAGCGCCCCTGGCATTTAAACTGTTTTTCCTGTTAAAAAAACTAAAGTCAAGTGCAGAAACGTTGGCGTCTCTTTCAATACTTTCACGTGTCACATTGGTGTTGGTGAAAGTGAGGTAAGACCTGTTTTTCAGGGCCTGGTCTAACACAAAAATATTATAGTTTGCCAATGGTTCAGTTACAATACTACTATCCTTTCCGGTAGTTTTATTTCTTAAAACTGAAAATTCTCTGTGCCCGATATCATTCAAAAGTCCGAGGCACAGTTTTTTTTTATTTCTTCCGGAAAATTTTAGTGCATTGTATAAATTAGTAACTGCAGGGTTTTCTATTATTTCATAATTGGATCCCGGGTTTGCTAATCTCTGTACCGTTCTGAATTTTTGTGGAGTTCCGCCAATTCTTCTGGAATAAAATAAACCGGCTTTTCCAAATAGTTCTGTTCCTTCTGTAAAGAATTGCCTGTTTTCTGCAAACCTGATCTCATAGGGAGTAAGATTATTGACGACATTATCAGAAACTACTTGTCCGAAATCGGGGATAATCGTAGCATCCAGAGTAAAGCTTTCGTTAATCCCGTATTTCAGATCTAATCCCCCGCTTTTCAACCATTCAGTTTTTTTTGTATCCCCAAAAGGAGAAACATTTATACCACTGGATAAATAGGGAGATAAACTTAATCGCAGGGGCGGCTTTACATCCAGTAGATTTTTTAATTCTCCAAACTGGTTCACAAAGCCATTGACATTGGGATCCACATTATTCCAAAATGAACTTTCATTATTACGCCGGAAAAAACGTAAAAACTGAATGCCCCAATCCTGAATATCTTTTTTTGCAAACCTTAGTGAAATATATGGTATCCTTATTTCTGCAATCCATCCGTCTTCTGCAATTGAAGTTTTACTTTGCCAAACAGCATCCCAGGTTTTATCTCCATATTCATCAAAATCCAATTGCTGATTAGCGGCCATCTTTGCATCGGTTTGTACATTTGATGGCGTAACCAGGAACTGAAATCCATTCTGTTTGTCTTTATAGGTATCAAAAAATACAGAGAAATAATCTGCATCTGCTTTTGCTTCTCCATCCCTGGCAGTCAATTGTTTTCTGATCAATTCAGGGTCATCATACATTTTTGCAGCTATATAAATAGCTGAATTATCATATAGTATCCTTACTTCTGTTCTTTTGCTTGCAGGCTGACCTGTGAGGGGAAATTTTTGTATAAAATTTGTTGCAATATTAGCCGATTGCCATACTGAGTCATTAAGTATTCCATCAATCTTTGGCGGATGATCTGTTTTTACGGCTTGAAGTTGTTTTACTTGTGCATTCGTCCATACACAAACCAGCATCAAGGGTAACAAGAATAAAGTTTTTAATGTCATGCAGTCAGTTCAGGACAAATATAAAACTTTACACCCTAAGCTCATATCGGAACCATCTACTTTTTTAATTTATTGTATCGGCTTGAAAACCCGCTAGTTCATTTTCTTTTTCATTGTACTTACCTGCTGATGAAGATTGGTTACAATATTTGCCAATTGATTAATATCCCAACGCTGTTGGGTTCCTGCCCTGCTGATAACAACAGAAGCCTGCCACATTTCCAATACATCATCAGCATTTATACTATAGGATTGATATGCCGGATTGTCGCTGATCAAAGTAAGTTTGTTTTTGGTCCTGTTATTTTTTTCTATTCTTTTATAAACAACACCTTCGGACTTAGATACTACTATATATGTATTGCTGCTTTTTATATCATCCAGGTCTTCCAGTTTTTCACCAACTATGATAGACCCGCTGGGTGTTGGCAACATGGAATCTCCCATGATCTCAAACGCCCTGTAGTTTCCACCGGATAACATGGGTAATGTAAATGTATTCAGTTCATCAAGATATTCCGGATCTGCATAACCATTCAAATAACCTGCAGCAGCTTTTACCGGTACAAATGGAATATCGGGCCTTCCGCCGGAAAGTTTCATGGCCCGGCGCTTTGCCAGGTAATTTCCTTTATTATCGCTCAGATCTTTTCGCAGCAATTCATCCATTGTTAATTTAAAAATATCACAAACTGTATCCAGCACATCCAGGTGAGGCTTTGCCCTTTCTTCTTCATAGGCTCCAAGCAATGACCGCTTGATGCGAAGCTTATCTGCAAATTCCTGTTGAGTCCATCCACGCAGTTTGCGCAGGTATTTCAGGTTTTGATTGGCAATTGACATGATTAAACTAATTGATTTAGCTGCAAAATACTAAATATTTTGGTTTTTCAAAATATTGTTTTCTTTCTAACAATTCCTTTTTTGGTTAACCCAAAAAAAGAAAACACTTTTGCTGCTGAAACATTACCTATGTCAAAAACTATTAAAAAGAATCCGGCTTCGTTTAAAAAATCCGGTTCATTGAAAAAAAATAAACCAGCAGTCAAAAAAGAAAAACCGGTTATTCTGATCACTAATGACGATGGTGTATCGGCCCCTGGCATACGAAACCTGGTGGAAGCTGTAAAAGATCTGGGTAAAATAGTAGTGGTGGCTCCTGATAAACCCCAGTCAGGAATGGGACATGCCATCACTATCGGGTCGCCTATCCGCATGCAATCTGTACATTTTTTTGAAGGTATAGAAGCTTATCAATGCACCGGTACCCCGGTTGATTGTGTAAAGCTGGCAGTGGATAAAGTATTGCACCGTAAACCGGATCTTTGTCTGAGCGGCATTAATCACGGCGCCAATCACAGTATCAATGTCATTTATTCCGGTACCATGTCAGCAGCAGTAGAAGCTGCCATTGAAAGTATTCCTTCAGTTGGTTTTTCCCTGATGGATTTCAGTATTGATGCAAATTTTGAAGGCGCAAAAAAATATGCCCGGTTAATTGTTCAAAAATTACTGGAAGAAGAACAGGACAAGCATATGATCCTGAATGTAAATGTTCCTTCTGTTCCGATCAACCTGATCAAAGGATTGAAAGTTTGCAGACAGGCATATGCCAAATATGAAGAAGACTTTATTGAAAGACAGGACCCCCATGGGAAAAAATATTACTGGCTGACTGGTGAGTTTGTAAATTTTGACAAAGGGGATGATACAGATGTATGGGCATTGGCACATAATTATGTGAGTGTGGTTCCGGTTCAGTTTGATCTCACCAATTATGATCTTAAATCTAAATTTGAAAAAAAGTGGCAAAATTCTTTCTGAAAAAAGATAACCTGAAGCTTGGATTGGCACTTGGATTAATCGGACCCTTGCTTGGATTGGTGATCGTTTTTTTCTTTTCCGGTAATTATCGCAGCCTTACTTCTTTAGAGTTTCTTGACTTTTTCTTTAATGATAACAGGCTTATCACTTCCATTGGATCTTTATGTCTTTTGGCCAATGCTATATTGTTTACCATTTATGTAAATACACACCGGGATAATACTGCCAAGGGAATATTTGTAACTACTCTTATATATGGTATCGGTATTTTAGTACTGAAGATTTTTAATTAACCCCAACCACCAAAATGCATTGGCATTTAGTTATGATATAACCGCTGGGACGCAGAGGCACTGAGTTTAGTGGGTAATGGTTATCAAACTTTACGTCTCTGCGTCTCCCCGCCTCTGCGGTCACTATTGGCTTTGCTTAATTACATTCTTCTAATGGAGGATTTGAAATCATTAAAATTGGTTAGCAGATATAAGAAAATTCATCTTTCATATCTTTAAGCGATTCAATTACTTTTTTTAAAACTAAAAAGACACCCATTAAGGGATCTGTGGGGATATGAAATATTACATCATAGCCGGAGAAGCAAGCGGTGATCTGCATGGCAGTAACCTTATCAAAGAATTGAAAAAGCTTGATGCTTCTGCCAATATTCGTTGCTGGGGAGGAGATAAAATGGAAACTGCCGGTGCAGTATTGATCAAACATTACCGCGACCTTGCCTTCATGGGTTTTTGGGAAGTGATCAAAAATATTTTTACCATTTTCAGGAATCTCAGTTTTTGTAAAAAAGATATTTTGCAATACAATCCCGATGTGCTGATCCTGATCGATTATCCCGGATTCAATTTAAGAATTGCGAAATGGGCAAAGCAGAAAGGATTTAAAGTAATCTACTATATTTCTCCGCAGGTATGGGCATGGAAAGAAAACCGTGTAGTGGCCATGAAAAAAAATATTGATAAAATGCTGGTGATTCTGCCCTTTGAAAAAGACTATTTTAAAAATAAATGGAACTGGGATGTGGAATATGTAGGGCATCCGCTGGTGGAAGTAATAGAAAAGTTTAAAGTTGAAAGTTTAAAGTTGAAAGTTCATGAAGAGTCTTCAAACTCCAATCATCATTCTTCAATCAAAATAGCTTTGCTACCTGGTAGCAGGAAGCAGGAAATATTGAAAAAACTTCCGGTGATGCTGGAAGTGAGCAGCTCTTTTCCGGCATATCAATTTATTGTTGCCAAAGCACCGGGAGTGGAAGAAGATTTTTATACCCACCTGCTGAGTCCTTACAAAAATGTAAGTTTTGTTTCTGATCAAACTTATCCGTTATTGATGCAGGCAAAAGCTGCACTGGTAACTTCTGGTACGGCCACATTAGAAACGGCTTTGTTCGGAGTGCCGGAAGTAGTTTGTTATAAAGGTTCATTATTCTCTTACCTGATTGCCAAACTGGTGATCAACGTAAAATATATTTCGCTGGTCAACCTGATCATGGACAAACCGGTAGTAAAAGAACTGATCCAACAGGAAATGAATGTGGAAAATTTGAAAAGAGAACTTCATTCAATTTTGACAGATACCAACCGGGTTGAAAAAATGAAAACTGATTATGCCGCTTTGAAAAATTTATTAAGTATGCAGACCGGTGCTTCTGCGGCCACCGCTGCTTCTATTTTTAGATATTTAAGAAAGTAGCTTTATCAATAATAAAATCAGGCAAAGAATAAAGATCAACAGGCTGGTCCTGTTTATCCAATGCATTTTATTGATGAAATCTGATTTGGGGCGATTGGGATCTGGTTTTTTTATATAGAGGTATTCCGCAATTTGTTTGAGCATTCCCATTTTGCAAAACTACATAATGTCCGGGTTCGGGTATATAAATAAATCAGGTGGATGAAAAATTGTATGATTAAGCCGGCTTCCCTGTTTCAACCAATTGTTTAAATCTAATAAGATCTCCCTCCTGTCTTTTTTTAAATTCACCATTCATCAGGGGGCCAATATTTTTCCAAAACAATCCCTTGAATTGTGTATTGGAAGAAACTTGAAGTTCGGTTTCATCAACATCCAATTCATGAAATATTGTTTCCATACTCCCTTCCATGATAGATGAATCCATTTTACCTGTTATTTTTTTATATAGATCAGCTTCAGTGATTTCAATGTTCAGCATTATTCTTATACCCTTATCCAGGTAATGATACCGGAGTTTTACACCTACGGTCCCGGGTGTTCCGTCCAGGTGTTCATGACGTTGAAAGCCTTCCTGCCAATGTATCAGGTTTTCAGGATCGATAAAGAAGTTCCAGACTTCTTTTACAGATTTATTAATAATGACTTTTGAAGCGGTTATCATTAATTATCGGGAAGCTTAAAACAGTTTTTCATTTGGCGGTTTAATTCCCAATAACCGGATATAAATAGTGGTTTGTCCGCGGTGATGTGATTGATGTTCGAAGGCTTTCAGCAACCAGGCCAGCCTAGTTTCATCAAAATTTCCCCGTTGATTTTTTTCACCCAGTTTTGAAATATCCATATTTTTTATTCCGTCAATTGCAAAATCGTAACTGGCGGCAACAAAATATTTTACTGAATCAGCAGACTGGGCAGAAGCCCTCAGTTCCAGGTTCTGACCAACCCAAATTCTGTCTTTACCTGTTCCGTTTGATGTTAATCCAATATTTGCCTGTGCCAGGTGAAGCATTTGCTGTGCAAAACTGCGGATACTGTCATGTGCTTTGTATCCATATTTATCTGCAGGCATGGCATCCAGGTATTCCAATGTATAAGCCTTTGCTCTTTCCCAGTCTTTCACAAACTGTGCTTTTATAGTTTCTCCCATATTTGACTGGCTGTGTGCAGAAAATGAAAAGACAGAAAATAATATGACCAGGAAAAAAATTGACTTTTTCATTATAGTTATAATTTTAAGTGACTGCGTATTTGCAAGACTGTGTAATTTAATCTTTCTTTGTTTTTTCCATGGGAAGATTTTCTATCCGGCTCCATTCCTGCATGGATCCATCATACAATTTCATTTTATAACCTAAGGACCTGCCTGCGAGATAATCTACACTGGCGGTCTGGCCTATAAAACAATACACTACAATTTCTTTCTTTTTATCAGGAACTACAGTTATAAAATTATTTTCCAGCATTGCCACCGGTTTAAAACTGCTGGTCGAATCTATCATATCGGGGAAAGGGATATTTAATGCACCACTAATATGGCCATCTCTTGGATTGCCGGTGGGGTCGCCATCATACCAGCGTTTCAGTCTTGCATCCACCACTGCTGAAGATTTAGTTTTTAATGCATTTTGTACATAATCTTTATCAACAATCACTCCGTTATCTGTTGCCACATAATTCCCTTTTTTATACACTGATGGTTTGTTTGTAACAGGGTACCCTGCTTTTTTCCATGCTTCAATACCCCCATTTAAAAACGAAACCATTCCTTTCAGCCCAAAATTTTCCAGTGCTAAAAACATTCTTGATGCAATGGTTAGATCTCCGCCTTTATGGCAAATTACAATTTTTGAATTTTTATTGATGCCTAAATCCTGCAATACTTTGGTGGCAGTTTTCACATCTGCAGAAACCATATTTGCTTCAGGTGTATTAAAAGCCAGCCACTCCGGCCAGAGAAAGCGGGAGCCTTCAATATGTTCACGGTCAAAATCGGCCTTAACAACAAAGCCTGTATATAATATTACCAGGTCAGGGTCTTGTAAATTTTCATTCAGCCATTGAGGAGAAACAAGAATAGGTTGCTGAGCAGTAACTGCTGCGGAAAAACCAAGTATCACTACTCCAAACACAAAGAATATTTTTTTCATAAAATAATTTTTTAATAATGAATGAAATGAAAGTTAATCTACTCCCGGTTGCAAATAAAAGCCAATTTTTACAGGCGGCTGAATAAACTGAATTAAGGAAAAAGAAAAACGGAATAAAGAAATCTTTTTTTCTTATTCAGAATTTTTTTATTCCACTGCTATGGCGATTAAGATTTTCTCTATCCAGCCTGGTCGTAGGCCTGCTTTATCCAGTTGAATAAATCTTTGCTGATTATTTTTTCATCCTCAATTCTGATACGATGTGTACACATGGCATTCCACCTGGCACCTTCTTCTGCAATACCTGATGCCGCCACGCCTTTAATATTTAAGCCAACATCTAACCGGTCTTTTGTTGAAGGTTGAATCAATGCAAACTGTTTTTTTCTTCTCAAACTAACATAAGCTTTCTTGGGCGCCACTTCCACATCGCTGCCAAACTTATTTATCTCCGCCATTATTTTATCGTACCAAGATTTCAGGTTTTCTTTTCCCTTGTATTGTTCAGCTATCCAGTCGGTTTCATTTTCAGCGGCACCTGCATGAGATTGTTTGGCAACATGTACTAATGTATTTGCATTTCCATGTGTGAAGCCATGTTTTTCTTTTAAGAAATTTACCAGTTCACCATGTTTGGCAAATCCGGATTTGTTGATGATGGCAGTCCATTCATCTAGTTTTTTGCCGGTAGCTTTTTCTATGTTGGCAATTTGGGTTTGGGTGGCTTTGGCAATTGATTCCGTTCCCATATAATTATTATTTATTTTTTTTACGGTGGTCTTTAAATCCCGTTTCATACATAGTAATCCAATCGTTCACTGTCATTTTAGATGCCAGCTCACCAATTAAATCATACGGAATATCTTCAGGTTTTTTATAACGGATACAACTTTTACCCATGTCCAGCTTTTTGGGTGATGCTTTTGCATGAGCTTCCTGGAACCATTTCAACAATTTAGGGTCTGCATAAATGCCCATGTGATAAAGATTGATAGAGTTCTTCTGTGAAGCCAATCCCATAAAAGGCAATGGGTCTTTTGGATTACAATGATAACCGGCCGGATAAA
>CAZOOT010000093.1:11234-13688 GCA_964581455.1 uncultured Chitinophaga sp.
GGCCATGGGCCCATTTCCTCTTTATATTGTTTGGCCATCACCCTTGTGATCTGTGCCATATGTGTCAGATCATGCACTACCCATGTAGATAATAGGTTGCGCAGGGTTACTTCACCCAGCTTGGGATGCATACCTGTTTTATCAAAATCAGGTTCTATTAAATTTAATGATTTTAACCAACCTATATTTTTCTTTCTTTCTGCAGCAAATTCATCCAGTAATTGTGAAAGGGATTTTCCTTTACTTTCTTCATACATGGCAAAACGATCCCATGACACAAAAGTTTTTGAAATACCATCTACCAGGATCATTTTGGTCCTTGTGGCCCAATCTGTTTTTTCTCCATGCAACATGTGCCCTACTACATCAAATGGAGAAAAGGTATCCGGTCCTTCGTTATTCATGATCCAGTCATCGTCGAGGCCTTCGAGTAATGAACGGAGAACAGAAGGTGTTCTATCCAGTATTTCACATGATTTATTGATGCTGAATTTCATTTCTTTTTTTTCTTTGATGATTTTGCGAATTTATTAAAGTCCAGTGCCAGCTTCACCCAGTATTCCAGTTTCTTTTTTGTATTGAGTGCATCAATGTCTACAAATACATAGCCCTTCATTATTTTTCCGGTAAAGTCCATTGGTCTGCACCCTTCTTTTTCTATCACCTCTTCATATTTTGCGGGATCAAGCCTTACCATTAACCGGTCCTTTTCCACACCGATACACATTTTATCATTGACCATAAAACAAAGCCCGCCAAACATTTTTTTCTCTTCTACATTTTTATATGTAAGGGAAATAATTTCCCTTGCTCTGCCGGCCAGTTTTTCGTTGAATGACATGTTTTTATTTTTTTTTCTCACAGATTTCACGGATTTGCACAGAAATAATCTGTGATAATCTGTGGCATCTGTGAGCTATACTAATTAATAATTCGTATTAAACTTTCCTTATCCTTCAAACTGCTTACATTAAAGTTCACAAGAAATCCAATCTTTTTCCCTGATAATTTTAAATAAGTTAGTAACTGCTTTTTATGAACATTATGCAATGCTTCAACAGATTTTATTTCAACAATCACTGAATCCTCAACCAAAATATCAATCCTGAATCCCAGTTCCAATTCGACTTCATTATATTTAACTGGTAATCCAACCTGAGAGGCTGATTTTAATCCTTCCTGAATTAATTCATACATCAATGCAGATTCATAAACACTTTCCAACAATCCAGGCCCCAATGTCGCATGTACTTTAAAAATGGCTCCTCTGATTTTATATGTTAGGTCATTTAGCTCCATTAATAATAATTTCTCACGGATTTCACGGATGTACACAGATTATTTTTTTCTGTGAAAATCTGTGGCATCTGTGAGCCTTTTTATCTCATTGATTTCACTGATGTACACAAATTATTTTTTTCTGTGAAAATCTGTGGCATCTGTGAGCCTTTTTTTACGCATTCATCATATTCTGTATTTTTTCATTTTTATTTCTCAGGTCAATACCGCCTTCCAGCATGGATTTTAAGTTGGCCAAATAAAATGTCCATCCGGTTTTGCAGCCGATATGCCAGTCTTGTTTTGATTTATCATCAGTTGGAATATTGTCCTGAACCAATTCAACCATCTGCTCTCCCTGTTCTTCATAAATTTTTACAGTACAAATGCCAGCTGCACCAAATCGAAATTTGAAAAGATCTTTACCGTTTGCTTCCAGTATTTCTCCATGTTCCACCACATCATCAGCATAGCCGTGCCACCACCAGGAATAACGGTCCCCCTTTTTTACATATTCGTCTCCTGTAAAAAAACTGCCATCTGCTTTTTTATAATCAGATCTGCGGAGAAACCAATATTCAATTCCTTCTTTGCTGGCCCAGCACCAATACAATTTTTCTGTAGAAGCTTTTACATTTATACGAACCGTAAAACGGCTCCAGTCAAAATTTGCCATATCTCAGTTTTTAAATCGTGAATAATAAAAATCTGATTTTTTCTCCGGCATGGCCGGACCTCCATCTATAAATGCATAAATAGAATCTTCACTTATCAGCTGATATGAAATTCTTTTGGGGAAATCATGATCAGGATTTTCTGCCACAAAACCCGATGGGTTATTAGAAGTGATCCTGAATTTTACAGGTTTGTTATCATTCTGTCCTTGTGCAAGAGGGATATAGAAGTATTCCTTATTTCGATGAACTAATTGAATTCTCTCCAGCAAATCAGTACCTCCGGAAATATTTACCCTGATACTTTCCCCGGATAATGTACTGTCATCTGTGCTGATCCATGTCTCTATAATTATTCCACGTTTAGTTTCCATTTTCCAGCTGCCGATTATCCAGTTGAATTTTTCCATTTTATTTTCAGGAACTTCCTTTTCAGTCAGCCATCCTGACAAAACAATAAATAAAAAACAAAATGCAATTATTTTTCTCATATCAATGTTTA
>CAZOOT010000094.1:0-13556 GCA_964581455.1 uncultured Chitinophaga sp.
ATTTGTTTCGTGATGCATCATTTGTAGCTCAATAGAATTCCTAAACGTACAAGAGTGCGACGCAACGGAAGCTTAATAGTAGTAATGCAGCTTGGCCCCTATCTCCTTCTCTTTCCCCAACAGGGAAAGAGCGGAGCTTCATTACAAAGTCAAACTTCTTGTTCTTCCACATCAACATCATTGCATATCCAAACGGCCCCTATCTCCTTCTCTTTCCCCAAAGGGAAAAGAGCGGTGCTGCAGTACAATTCCAAACTTTATATCTTCCACATCGTCTTCAGTTCTTTACTCATCATTTATCAACCACCCCGATTGTAATCGAAGTTTCCGACAGGCGAGGGCTGTGTGCAGATGGCCTTCCCCGTTGGGGAAGGTCGGGAAGGGGCCGGGCATTAGTGATCATTCAACGGCAAACCCCTCTTCTGAAACTCTATCCAATTCAAATACTCCGGCGCTACACGGTGTTCTTCCATCGTAATACAATTATCAACCGGGCAAACGAGCTTGCAGAGATTGCAGCCGACACATTCCTGTTCTTTTACCGTATAGGTGTTGTAAGGTTTGCCGTACTCAAGATTGATGGACTGGTGTGATGCATCTTCACAGGCGATATAGCAAAGACCGCAATGGATACATTTATCCTGGTTGATCTTTGCAATGATATGATAATTGATATCGAGGTCTTCCCAATGGGTGATCTTCTCCACTGACTTGCCGATAAAATCATCCAGCTTTGCAAATCCTTTTTCATCCATCCAGTTGTTCATGCCTTCGCAGAGATCTTCAATAATGCGGAAGCCATATTTCATAACAGCCGTACACACCTGCACATTGCTGGCGCCAAGCAACATAAACTCCACCGCATCTTTCCATGTGCTGACGCCGCCGATACCGGAGATGGGAACTTTATTCGTCACCTCATCCTGCGCAATGGTGGTGAGAAATTTTAATGCAATGGGTTTTACTGCCGGTCCGCAATAACCACCAAAAACAGATTTGCCCGCTACATTGGGATTGGGCACAAGAGTATCGAGGTCAATACCTGTCACCGACTGAATGGTATTGATGAGTGACAAGGCATTGGATCCTGCTTTCACCACTGATCTTCCTGTTGGTACAACTGAATGAACATTGGGAGTGAGTTTGGTGATGACGGGTATCGTTGCTTTTTCCATCACCCATTCTACGACCATGCAGGCAATTTCCGGATCCTGTCCCACGGCTGCACCCATGCCTCTTTCCGTCATCCCATGCGGACAACCAAAATTTAATTCGATTCCATGTGCCCCGGTGTCTTCTGTTTTTTTAATGAGTTCGTGCCAGCTTTTTTTATCGTTGTCGGCCATCAGCGAAACAATCATGGCCCGGTCGGGATATTCTTTTACGATCTCTGTGATCTCTTTCAGGTTCAGGTCGAGTGGCCGGTCGCTGATGAGTTCAATATTATTGAAGCCCATCACTCTTGTGCCATTATAATCCATTGCTGAATAACGGGAGGAAACATTTTTTACCTGGGAGCCCAGTGTCTTCCAAACCACACCACCCCAGCCGGCATCGAGGGCCCGCTTCACATTGTATTTTTTATCTGTGGGCGGGGCACTGGCAAGCCAGAAAGGGTTGGGAGATTTTATACCGAGGAAGTTTGATTCTATGTTTGCCATGAGCTTGTTTTTTGGGTTTAGAGTTAAGAGTTTAGAGTGTAGAGTTTTGGCGTGAAAGTTTTAACAATAGTTCACATACTCATAATTCTAAACTCTTAACTCTAAACTTTTAGAAATTTTAAAATTGCCGCTGCTCCATCCTTTCCCGCCTGCACCGCATCCACCACTTCTTTTCCTCCATTCACTGCATCACCACCGGCGAAGACTCCTTTAATATTCGTTGCACAACTTTCATCTATACTTATTTTCCCTTTAGAATTTTCTATTTTGTATTTCTTAATAATTTTTTCAAATGGTACTTGTCCTGCTGCCTTGATCACCATATCCACTTCAATGCTAAAAGTTTCACCGGTATCAACAGGACTTCTTCTTCCACTTGCATCCGGCTCACCGAGTTTCATCACACTACAAACCAGGCTTTTCACTTTTGACTTTTGACTTTTGATTTTCAACGGTGACGCCAGCCAGATAATTTTACATCCATCTTTCTTCGCAATGTCCAGTTCAAATTCTGTACAGGGCATTTCTTCCTGTGTACGGCGATAGATCATGGTGACTTCTTTAGCACCCAATCGTTTTGCCTGTGTGGCGGCATCAATGGCGGTCATGCCCATGCCGATCACGACCACTTTATCACCCACCGGAACAGAAGGATATCCTTTATCACGGATATCATAAATAAACTGAATGGCATCCACTACGCCTTCCAGTTTTTCCCCGGGTATATCCAGTTGCCTGGCCACACCCACACCGATGCCAAGATAAACCGCATCATAATTTTTTTTCAACTGACCCAGTGTAATATCTATTCCCAGTTCCTGTTTGTATTTTATTTCTATACCGCCAATAGATGTGATATAATTCACTTCATCTTCGCAAAACTGCGGCGAGACTTTATAGGCTGCAATTCCATAAGTCATGAGTCCGCCGCCTTTCTCTTCCTTCTCATAAATCGTTACATCTATTCCTTCCCTGGATAAAACATGAGCACAACTTAAACCTGCCGGACCAGCACCTACAATGGCAACTTTTTTCCCGACAGAAGGTTTGCGTTCGAACAATTGCCAGTTTTTTTCCAATGCTATTTCCGTAGAGTAACGCTGCAATCTTGCTATCTGGATGGGTTCTTCTTCCAGTAAATTAAAGACACAGGAACCTTCACAAAGTTTTTCTACGGGACAAACTTTGGCACAGCCTGCACCCATGATATTGGAAGAAAAAATAGTATGAGCCGATCCTTTTATATTTTCTGACGCAATTTGTTTTATGAATTTAGGAACATCAATACTGGTTGGACAACTTTTGGTACAGGGTGCATCATAACAAAACAAACAACGGTTGGCTTCCACCAGTGCAGAGGTATAAGAATCAAACGGCGGATGGATGTCGGCGAAGTTTGCCTCATATTGTTCTTCTTTAAGTCTGTTACTTTTTATCATTTCGATAGTTTAGAGTTATGAGTTCAGAGTTTAGAGTTGCTTTCAAGAATTCTGAACTTTCCTCACAATTTTTGAAGTTTACAGTTTGAAGTTTGAGTCAGAATAAAATACTCTCAACTCTTAATTCTAAACTCTAAACTACAACTCAACAAGTTTACCGTATGTCTCAGGACGGCGATCACGGAAGAACTGCCACACACTTCTCACTTCTTCAATCATATCCAGATCAAAATCGGCTACGAGTAATTCATCTTTGTCTTCACTGGCCTGTGCAAATATTTGTCCGCGGGGATCCACAAAATAACTGCTGCCATAAAACTTACCTACATTCCATGGAGCTTCGGTACCCACTCGGTTGATACAACCCATGAAATAACCATTCGCTGCTGCATGAGCAGGCTGTTCCAGTTTCCATAAATATTGTGAAAGTCCTGCTACTGTTGCAGAAGGATTATAAACGATCTCTGCACCATTCAAACCCAATATTCTTGCACCATCAGGAAAATGACGGTCGTAGCAGATATACACTCCCACTTTTGCATAACGGGTTTGAAAAACAGGATAACCCATATTCCCGGGCTTGAAGAAAAATTTTTCCCAGAATCCGGAGGTATGCGGAATATGATTCTTGCGATACTTGCCGAGATAAGTTCCGTCGGCATCAATTACGGCAGCCGTATTATATAAAACACCTGCCTGTTCTTTTTCATAAACGGGTACAATGATGACCATGTTGTATTTTTTTGCATTAGCCTGCATCTGCTCCACCGTCGGGCCGGGAACGGTTTCTGCACTTTCGTACCATTTCTTATCCTGCCCGGGACAGAAATAAGGTGTATTGAATATTTCCTGAAGGCAGAGGATCTGCACTCCTTTTTTTCCGGCTTCTTCAATGAGTGGAATGTGTTTATCCACCATGGCTTTTTTAATTTCTTCAATGGTTCCTTCGCCTTCTGTTTTTGGAAGGCTCATTTGAATTAATCCTGATTTGATTATTCTGGGCATGAAGTTCAGTTTAGAGTTTAGAGTTAAGAGTTATGAATTAAGAGTTATGAGTTTTTTTGTCGAAATATCTTTCTTTGGTTGTGATGATAATACTTGATAACATTCTTATAATCTCTTCGCATTTTGTATTTAAGAATTCAAAATCTTTCAGACTCATATACTCACTGTCTTTAAGCAATTTTAGCCAATAATTTGTTTCCCTTGCTTCTTTTAGAGCAATACTCAATTTATGAACAAAATCACGTTTTGACTGTCCTGATAATGCTTCATTGATATTAGCTCCGATAGAAGTGCCTGAACGCAGTAATTGCTTTGACATCACATATTCCTTTTTTTCATTTACGAGTTGTTTATATGTTTTTATTATCTCCAGTGCAAAAGCATAGGCCTTATCCGCAATAATACTTTCACTCCTGATTTTCTCTACACTCATAACTATAAACTTTAAACTCTAAACTATCGAAGAGACTTTATTCCGCTTTATAAACTTCCCGTAACCTTTCTCAAGTAAACATTTATTTTCTTCAATTGCAACTTGTCCTCTGAGTAAAACTGTTTTTACTTTTCCCGTCAATTCCCAGCCTTCATAAGCAGAGTAATCCACATTCATATGATGAGTGGAAGCTGAGATTGAATGTTTTTCATTTGGATCAAAGATGACAATGTCTGCATCACTGCCAACAGCAATGGTTCCTTTTTGAGGGAACATGCCAAAGATCTTGGCCGCATTGGTAGAACTAACTTCCACATATTTATTTAAAGTGATCCTGTTTTTGCCAACACCTTCACTGAATAAAAGTTCCATCCGGTTTTCAATGGCAGGATGGCCATTTGGAATTTTTGAAAAATCATCTTTGCCCAGCAATTTCTTTTCCCAGTTAAACGGACAATGATCGGTTGCTACTACTTCTACCAATCCCTGATTGATGCCTGCCCATAAAGTATCCTGGTCTTTCTTTTGCCGCAATGGCGGACTCATCACCCATTTGGCCCCTTCAAAATCTTTTTCATACAAGCTTGCATCAAGCAATAAATATTGTATACAGGTTTCTACAAATACTTTCTGATTTCGTTTTGTGGCATTCCTCACTGCATTCAAAGCCCCTTCGCAGGTAAGATGAACTATATAACCCGGACATCCTGTATAGTTGGCCATATCTGCAAAGCGGCCGCTGGCTTCTGCTTCTGTTACTTCAGGTTGTGACAGATAATGATAAAGTGGCGAAAGTTTTCCTTCTGATTTATGTTTGGCTATTAAAGAATCAATCATGTCGCCATTGGTAGCATGTACATTGATCAGGCCGCCATGTTTTTTTACTTCGGCCATCAGTTCCACCATCTGCCGGTCATCAATCATAAACACACCTTTATATGCCATGAATGTTTTAAAAGAGGTGATGCCTTCCTTTTCTATGAATCCCTGAATTTCTTTTTTTGTATGTTCATTAAAATCGGTGACTGCCATATGAAAACTGTAATCACCTACACAATTGTCATTACTTCTTCCTTTCCATTCATCCAAAGCGGCCTGTAATGATTTACCCTGGGTTTGTAAAACAAAATCAATGACCATCGTTGTGCCGCCGAATAATGCTGCTCTTGTTCCTGTTTCATAATTATCGGAAGAGAAGGCTCCCATAAAAGGCATTTCCAAATGCACATGCGGATCAATTCCACCGGGAAAAACAAGTTTTCCTGCTGCATCAATTTCTTTATCCGCTTTTACTGAAAGATTTTTTCCAATCGTCTTCACCACTTCGCCTTCAATAAAAATATCAGCCATGGAATCCGAATCCGCTGTGATCACTCTTCCGTTTTTTATTAAAATCGACATATGCTGAGTTTAGAGTTATGAGTTATGAGTTATGAGTTATGAATTTAGAGTTTAGAGTTTAGAGTTTAATATTTAAATTTCTGAATTTTTATTTTGAGGTTTCATGATTGCCCAATAAATTAAAAATGACAATATGAAAGTTACGAACCATGCATAAGAATACAAATTAACCAGCCAGGACGGATACTGATCTGCTGTACAGATTCCAACTGCTACCAGAAAACCGGGAATTACCGGTATGATACTCACGATGAAAGCAATCCATGCAGGTTTATTCCATCCTTTATAGATTCCGTTTACTTTAAATAATTCAGCCAGATCAAGCTTTGTTTTTCTTACCAGGTAATAATCACAAATCATAATACCGGCTAAAGAACCGAGTAAAGCAGAATAAGCGATCAGCCAGCGAAAAATATATCCTTCAGGATCTGCGATCAGTTTCCAGGGAAAAATTATTATCCCAATTACACCTGTGATATATCCTCCCATTTTGAAACTAATCTTCTTTGGAGCCATATTGGCAAAACTGTTTGCAGGAGCAACAACATTGGCTGCAATATTTGTTGAAAGTGTCGCGATGGTTAATCCAAACATGGAGATAGCGATTACCAATGGAGAATCAAATTTTCCCATCAGCGCCACAGGATCCCAGATGGCTTCGCCATAGATCAATACAGTAGCACTGGTTACTGCAATGCCGATGAAAGAATAAAAAACCATGGTTGTTGGAAGTCCGATCACCTGTCCCAGTACCTGGTCTTTTTGTGAACGGGCATACCTGGTAAAATCCGGAATGTTCAATGAAAGTGTTGCCCAAAATCCAACCATGGCAGTTAATCCCGGAAAAAATATTTTCCAGAAATCCACATTGCCCTGACCGGATAAAGTATAGGAAGCATTCAGAATATCATTCATGGAACCCACTCTTTGCCATGCCCAGATCAACAGGCCCAATCCAATTAATAATAAAAAAGGTGCAGCCCATGTTTCCAAAAGTTTGATGGAATCAATTCCTTTATAAACGATCCAGATATTGATAAACCAGAAAAACATAAAGCATCCGGCCTGTGCAAGATTTAACCCGATAAAATTTCCCAGATATACTGAGTCCGCCAATCCGGGTATCATTGTTAATAATAACTGGTAAATAGCTGCACCACCGATCCAAGTTTGAATTCCGAACCATCCACAGGCAACAAAGCCACGAAGCAAAGATGCGATCACTGCTCCTTTGATTCCAAAACTCAATCTTAAAAAAACCGGAAGCGGTACACCGTACTTAGTACCAACATGTGCATTTAATGTCATCGGAATTAATACAATCAGGTTTCCCAATAAAATAGTCAGCAATGCCTGCCACCAGTTCATACCCTGCTGGATCAGGCTGCTTGCCAGCATGTAGGTAGGAATACAAACAGCCATTCCTACCCAGATTGCAGCAATATGCCATTTGTTCCAGGTACGTTGGGCAACAGGAACAGGAGCAATATCTTTATTGTATAAAGGGGAATGTGAAACGTCTTCGGAGAGTTCGATGATTTCGGAGTTCATTTTGAATTATTTTGAATGTTGAATTTTTAATTTTGAATGATGGCATCTCATTTTGCATTCAACATTCATCATTCAACACAATATTCATCTGCGACCGAAATTGCCAGAGAAATCATATCCAGACCTTCATCAATTTGTTCTTTGGTAACAATCAAAGGCGGTGCTGTGAAAATATAATTCCAGCGAACAAATGTATAGAGCCCAAGTTCTTTCAACTTAGCAGCTACTTTATTCATAATGACCATTTCTTCCGGCTTTGCATTGAAAGGCGCCATTGGTTCTTTTGTCTTCCTGTTTTTTACCAGTTCAATACACCCAAGCAATCCTGTATTTCTGAAATCCCCAATACTGGGATGTTTCTTTTTTAACTCTTCCATCCTTTCATCCATATATTTTCCCATGGCTGCTGCATTTTCTATCAACCCGTCATCTTCATAAATTTTCAAAACTTCCAGAGCTGCAGCACAACCAACCGGATGTGCTGAGTAAGTGAGTCCGAGCCAAAGAACATTATCATCAAAATGAGCAGCGATCTTATCACTGACAATTAAAGCACCGAAAGGAATATAACCGGAAGTAATTCCTTTAGCTGTTGCGATCATATCCGGAACAACTCCATAATTATCTACACCGAACCATTTGCCACAGCGGCCGAATCCGCTCATCACTTCATCGGCAATCAATAAAATTCCATGCTGATCACAGAGAGCTCTTATTTTTTGTAAATAATCAGGCGGATATTTTATACAACCGGATGAACCACTCTCTCCTTCCATAATGATGGCAGCAATGTTTTGTGGCCCTTCAAATTCAATTACTCTTTGTACATGACTTACACATTCTCTCTGACAGGAATCAGGACCGGCTTGCCCGAAAGGACAACGATAACAGAATGGATCTTCCACATGAATGATATTGGGAACCTGTTGCGAATCATTTGCCAGTTTTCTCGGATCACCTCCGGCAGTCATAGCGCCGTATGATGCTCCATGAAATGCACGGTATTTTGCAATGATCTTATGACGACCGGTATAGAGTCTTGCAAGTTTAATTGCATTCTCAATTGCAGAAGCACCACAAACAGTAAATAATGATTTGTTTAATCCTTTTGGAGATACAGATGCCAGTTTTTTTCCAAGCTCTCCCCTTGCTTTCGTTACACAACCAGGTGTAACAAAACTCACTTCCTGCATCTGTTTAACTACTGCATCAGTTACCCGCTGGTCGCCATGTCCAATATTTACATTCATCAGCCCTGAAGAAAAATCCAGCCAGCGTTTGCCATCATGTTCATATAAATAAACTCCCTCGCCGTATTTAATGGCCGGCGGATCAATACCTTTTTGTTTACTCCAGGAGAACAGGGTATAATCCAGGTTGTCCCGGATGATTTCATGTGATAATGATATTGTTTTGGTTTGTGACATATTAATTTTTTAAATGCATTTTTCTATTTGAAGTAATGATCATTTTTTTAACCTGACGGGAATTATATACTTCATTTAATTGAACTGCTGCTATTTTCAGGGTTACATTAATTGCGTCAGTCGCATGATCGTTTATAAAACCAAAGTACAAATTTCCCTTTTGGGTTGCCATTGATGAATAATCATTCACGGCTTTCCCGTTTTTTACAAACCGGAACTGGCCTCCCGTGTTAAATAAGTTGAGGTTGTCAGCATCAAAAATCCAATAGCTGATATTATTTCCACCAGACAGTTTCGGTATGGTTGCTGGCCTTCCAAGGGCCAATGCCGATAAAATATTATAATAAGGAAATTTTGAAACAACATTGCCTGAGTTTGCGATCAAATTTTTATTAGCCTCATCATAAGCCTGTAAACCTTCTTTATTTGAACTGATATAATAACTCCATGCAAACGTATTTGCCGGCAGCAAAATATTAAATACGGCTTTGTTCCCCCCCGTATTTGAAGCTGGGTTCACCCTTATCAGCCTGTCCTGGAAAGTAATGAATACGGTATCTACCTTCTCAAGATATTCTTCAATAGAAATATCATAAGTGGTATCGTTTACAAGATCAGTATAAACTGTAGGATCAAAATTTAAAGTTGCCGTAGATGCAGGAATTCTTTGAATTTTATATTTACAGGTTTTGGGTAAAACTGATGTATTAGAAATCCTGAATTTGTAGATGCCGGTAGTTGAAATGTCAATTATTTTATTTGATATTTTTTTTATTTTGTTAGCAATGAACTTTGAAGCATAAGTTGGATATTCCTGAATTTCAACTTCTCTTACTTCTTTGCCGTTTACTTCTTCAAAATTAAAAACCAATTTATCGCCGGCCGCAAAACCAAAATAAAATATTTCATCAGTCATGATCCCGACTTTCACTGTGTTTTCTGCAATATCAACCGGGTTTTGCCCGGCAATCTGGATGCTGATTAAACAAACTAAAAATTGTATCAGGAGTATTTTTTTGAACTGCATGTTAGAAATTTTAATTGAATAACTAAAATTGTAACCCAACTCAACCGGATTCAACCTCCGGAGGAGTTGGACAGGCTTTCTTTTAACTCATCCAATTTATCCCGGCCTCGGGATTCCATTTAGTTGTACTCTTTTTAAGTTTGGTCCAGAATTCAATAGAACTTTTCCCGGTAATATCACCTACGCCAAACTTACTTTCATTCCATCCGCCAAAACTGAATGGTTCTCTTGGCACAGGCACACCTACATTCACCCCAATCATTCCTGCACTGGCATGGTCAATAATATACCTTGCCATTCCGCCATTTTGTGTAAATACACTGGCAGCATTGCCATAAGGATTGGCATTTTCAATAGCAAGGGCTTCATCAACCGTGTTGGTTCGCATGATGGAAATAACTGGTCCAAAAATTTCTTCTTTCGCTACACTCATTTCAGGTTTTACATAATCTATTACAGTCGGACCCACATAGGTTCCATTTTCTTTTCCTTCTACTTTTGTATTTCTTCCATCAAGCAATATTTTTGCACCGTCATTTTCTGCTTCAGTAATATAATTTTCAATTCTTTCTTTTGACTCTCTGCTGATCACTGCCCCTAAATTTTTACCGGGGATAATTTTCTTTGCTTCCAGGCATATTTTTTCAATGATATGATCAACATCACCTATTCCTATCATAGCACTGGCTGCCATACAACGCTGACCGGCGCAACCACTCATACTCGCTGCTACATTTTGCGCCGTCATATCTGCTTTTGCATCTGGTAAAACCATCAGGTGATTTTTTGCACCGCCCAATGCCAATGCTCTTTTAAAATTATGTGTTGCTCTCTGGTAAACATGTTTTGCAACTTTGGTAGAACCAACAAAAGAAACTGCTTCTATACCCGGATGATCACAAATTGCGTTCACTATTTCGCTATCGCCATGTATTATATTAAAAACTCCATCAGGCAAACCTGCTTCTTTTAAAAGCATGGCTAATCTTCCTGTGCTTAAAGGAACTTTTTCAGAAGGTTTTATTACCATACAATTTCCGAGTGCAATGGCATTGGGAATTGTCCAGTTGGGAACCATACTGGGAAAATTAAACGGAACAATAGAAGCAACCACACCCAACGGCACATGTTCAGTTCTGCATTCCACTCCCCTGCTTACTTCCAGTACTTCGCCTGTAACCAATTGAGGCAGCGAGCAGGCAAATTCACTTAATTCAATACTTTTTTCTATTTCGGCAGTTGCTTCGCTATAGGTTTTACCATTTTCTTCCTGTACCAGTTCGGATAATTCTTTCAAGTGTTTTTCCAAAAGATATTTATAACGAAAAAAAACCTGTACTCTTTCTTTAATAGGTGTTTTGCTCCAGCCTGGGAAAGCCGCTTTGCCTGATTTAACTGCGTTATCCAAATCTTTAGCAGTTGACATAGGCACTTTTGAGAGATGGTTACCGTCTAATGGAGAAATGACATCAAGCGACCTGGAAGATGTAGCATCCACAAATTTTCCATTAATATAATTCTGAATTGCCGGATATTTCATATTGAAAGCTGGTATTAAAAATGAATAAATGAACCAAATTCCAAATTACTTTATTTTTTTCAGAAATCGCAGCTGAAAAGCTTGTAATAATTTTTTAATGTAATGAAAATGAAGACACTAAAAGAAATAAA
Source organism: uncultured Chitinophaga sp. (assembly GCA_964581455.1). Classification (GTDB taxonomy): domain Bacteria; phylum Bacteroidota; class Bacteroidia; order Chitinophagales; family Chitinophagaceae; genus VBAS01. The sequence continues at coordinate 11,616 of CAZOOT010000094.1, forward strand.
TTGGAATCATAAGACTGTCCTCATCAATTCTTTGATCTTTTGATGATGCTTATCAGATACCGGCCAAACCGGTAAACGGAAATGATTCCCGCAAAGTCCCATTTCAGAAAGATAGGCTTTCAACCCACTTGGGCTGCCTTCTGCAAACATCGAAGCAATGATGTCGGTGTATTTGTAATGTATTTTTTGTGCTTCTTTAAATTTTCCCGCCAAACAAAGACGTACCATTTCAGCATAGTCTTTTGGATAAGCATTGGCCACAACGGAGATCAGTCCTTCGGCACCAGCAGCAATCATAGATAAGGTAATAGGATCGTCGCCACTGATCACCATAAAATCTGCCGGTTTGTTTTTAATGATATAATTGATTTGTGCAAAATCACCACTGGCTTCTTTTGAAGCAAATATTTTTTTACACTCGTTTGCAATTCTTATTTGTGTTGCACCGGTTACATTCATTCCTGTTCTTGCCGGCACGTTGTACATAATGATAGGTAAAGGAGTTGCTGCATTCAATGCTTTATAATGCTGAAAAATTCCTTCCTGGTTGGGTTTATTGTAATAAGGAGATACGGAAAGAATAGCATCGTATCCTGTAAGATCAAAATTCTTAAACCCTTCGATCACTTCATTTGTATCATTGCCGCCTATACCGGCAACCAAAGGAACACGGCCTGCATTTATTTTATTGACAAAAGAAAAAACCTCCTGTTTTTCCTCGCCATGTATTGTAGCACTTTCCCCGGTGGTACCAAGCACAACCAGATATTCACACTTACCATCAATAATGTGATTGATTATTTTTTCAAAACCTGGCCAGTCAATTTTTCCATCCTGTAAAAAAGGAGTAACAATGGCAACACCTGTTCCTGTAAATTTTTCTCTTAATGTCATTTACTATTTTCAATATAAAATTGTCAGTAGACAATCCTTACTTAATAATTTCAACTCACTTCTTCCCAGAATCCCATTTTTCCGAATTTCACTATACGTTGTTTCACTCTTTCTTCCGGAGCAATTTGTTTAAGCTCCTGCAATACCGGTTTTAAAAAATTTTTGAGGATCTGTGCTGCTTCCATATAATCCCAATGAGCTCCGCCAACCGGCTCCGGAATGATTGCGTCTATCAAACCGTAGCTTAACATTTTATCAGCTGTTAACTGCAACTGTTCTGCAGCCACTTCTTTTTTATCCCAGCTACGCCAGAGAATTGAAGAACAACTTTCGGGGCTAATCACGGTATACCAGGTATTTTCCATCATATATACCCTGTCACCAACACCAATTCCCAAAGCTCCGCCACTGGCTCCTTCACCAATAATTACACAGATAACCGGAACTTTTAAGCGAATCATTTCATATATATTTCTGGCAATTGCTTCACCCTGTCCTCTTTCTTCAGCTTCCAGTCCTGGAAAAGCTCCGGGAGTATCAATTAATGTAATCACAGGTTTATTAAATTTCTCAGCCAGTTTCATGAGCCTTAGCGCTTTTCGATAACCTTCGGGATTAGCCATACCAAAATTTCGCATTTGACGCATTTTGGTATTGATTCCTTTTTGCTGTCCTATTATCATGACAGTTTCTCCATCGATTCTTGCAAAGCCGCCAATCATGGCTTTATCATCTTTCACATTCCGGTCTCCAAAGAGTTCCACGAAATCAGTGGTCATATTATTTATATACTTCGTTGTATAAGGCCTGTCCGGGTGGCGGCTCAGCTGTACTCTTTGCCAACTGGAAAGTTTAGCGGTTATTTCCTTCCTTTTATCCAGAATGCTATCTTCCAGCTTCTGAATAGGTTCCGTCATGTCTACTTTGGTTTTCTCAGAATCATGCTTGTACTTTTCAATAGTATCAATCAGATCTTTGATTGGCTTTTCAAAGTCAAGAAACTGTCTGTTTGGATTAGATGGCATAAGTTGAAAATGAGTAGCGAAA